>DAIQNS010000006.1:13211-22126 GCA_036788315.1 Alteraurantiacibacter sp.
GCCGCTTGCTAAGCTTGAGGAGCGCGTGCCAACGGCACATCCGGTAGAGATGATGCAATTGGGCATTCGCCTGTTCAGCCAGGAGGGCCGCAAGGATGACGGCCTCTTCTGGTTTTATGCCAGCCAGTTGCGCTGGCGCACGCATCTTACCTGCAATCCCCCGCAACTTGGCGGTGAAGGCACGCTGTTTGGTGCCATGTTCGATACTGCCGGGCCGATGTTCAACGAATATGCGGGCGAAAATGTCGATAACTGGCTCGCGACGATCGATGCCGTTCTGGCATGGGATGCGCGCACGCCTGAGCGTTTTGCCGAGGCTTTGAGTGAAGAATGCGACAGCGCACTAGAGATACAGCGCCAACAAATGCTTGAGCTGCGAGCAATTATTTCTGAGCGCCGGGCGGAGCTCGAAGCTGCAGCTGCGCTGCGGCGCGAGCAGAACCAACTGTCAAGCGAGCGCTAAACCCACAACCACACACCCGCGAGCACGCCGCCCAGCGGCCCGTGCGCCCAGCTTGCCGCGAGCCACAGTGCGATTCCTGCGAGCCAGACCGGCCAGCCGATTTTTGTCAGCCCGCCCAGCCTTGGCCAATAGCTCGTGCGCGCTTCCCACATGGCCCAGACATCGCCGTGAAGGCTGCGCTTCTTGGCATCCTGCAAGGCCGAGCCGACCAGTGCCAGCACGAGGATCGCCAGCGCGACGATCAGCGTGCGCCAGCTCCACCACAAGACGATGTGCGAAATAGCCCAGAGTGCAAAGCCCCACATCATCGGGTGACGCGTTACCGCGAACACGCCGCGCGCCGCAGCGGGCACTTTGGGCGCAGCGCCGGGATTGGGAAGCGCAGGATTGCGCCATAGCGAACCGACCAGCAGCACCATGGCCAGCAGCGTCAGCACGCTTGCGATCACCCAGCCCGCCGGCCCGCTGCCCGGCAGTCCGGCGGGGGGCGCGGCCTGAAAGGCTTTGCTCATCCAGTATAATGTGGCGAGCGCGACCACGGCATAGAGCGGCAGAAAGCCCTTCTCGCCCACAAGATTGACCAGAGGCGCGCGCAAGGGATGCGACAAGAGGAAATGCGTGCCGACAAAGGCGATGCTGGCAAGCGCGAGCTGAATGAGTGCGGGGTCCATTGCGTTCAAGTCCTTGTCTCGGGGTGCATGCCCGCCGCCTCAGGTTCGCCCGCTTCGCGCCTGCCTAGCAGATCGTCACCAGGCGTTTGATCGCGCAGGCTGTCAAGATGCATCCAGCGTTTCACGATCGGGCTGAGCGCAAGCACCACCGCGGCAACGCCGATCGCTACCCAGCCGATTTCGCTGTAGATCTCGAGCGTGAGCGCTTTTGACATCTCGCCGCTCTCGCCGCCCGTCGCCTCGCCGATCTTGCCCGCGATAAAGGTGCCGACCGCGGTCATGTAAAACCATGCGCCCATGATGAGGCTCGCCATGAAGCTTGGCGCCAGCCGGTTCATGGCCGAGAGGCCCACGGGCGAAAGGCATAGCTCGCCCGTGGTGTGCAGCAGATAGATGAGGAACACGAAGACGACCGGCGTCATCGCTGCCGCGCCCACGGAATTCGCGCCCCACACGAACACGAGGAAGCCCGCGCCCACCTGAAACAGGGCAAGGGCAAATTTGGCCGGTGCCGAAGGCTCGAGCCCGCGCCGCCCCAGCCATTGCCAGAGCATCGCGAATAGCGGGGCGAACAGGATAATGTAGATCGGATTGATCGACTGGAAGACCGAAGCGGGCACATTGCCGATCTCGGCGAAGCGGTCGGTGTAGAGGTTGAGGCTGCCGCCCGCCTGATCGAACAGGCCCCAGAACACCGGATTGAGCGCGATCAGGAACAGGATGGCAAAGATCCGCTCGCGCGCCTGCTTTTCGAGCTTGAACGCTTCGAACAGGACATAGCCGAGCAGGCCCACGCCGGTGACGATCAGCAAAGTCTGGATGACCTCGCGATACTGTATCAGGCCCCACATCAGCGCGACCCCGGCTAGGCCAACGGCGTAAATCGCCCATTCGCGGCCCTTGGCAAGTATGGCGGGAGGCTCGCCTGCCCCGTGCAGCGCCGCCTTGCCCAGAACGAACACGATGAGGCCTGCAACCATGCCGATGCCGGCAAGGCCAAAGCCATAGGCCCAGCCCAGCGTCTGCCCGAGATAGCCGACCAGGATCGTGCCCGCCGCCGCGCCCACATTGATGCCCATGTAGAAGATCGTATAAGCCGCATCGCGCCGGCTGTCGGTGAGCCGGTAAAGCTGGCCCACCATCACCGAGATATTGGCTTTCAGGAAGCCCGAGCCCACGATGATCAGCGCGAGCGCGAGCCAGAAGACGTTGATCGTGGCATCAGTCTGCCCGCCGTCGCCTTCGAACGCCATCGCCAGATGGCCCAGCGTCAGCAGCACGCCGCCAAACAGAACGGCCTTGCGCTGCCCCAGATAGCGGTCCGCCAACCACCCGCCAAGGATGGGAGTGACATAGACCATGGCGCCGTAGGCGCCGTAAATCACATTGGATTCGCCATCGCTGAAAAGCCAGTGCTGCGTCAGATAGAAGATCAGCAGCGCGCGCATCCCGTAGAAGCTGAAGCGTTCCCACATCTCGGCGAAGAACAGCATGTACAGGCCTTTGGGGTGGCCCAGCGGCTCTGGCTTGCGGCTCCCGGCAATCAGCAGGCCGGCCACCAGGAAAGCCGCGAGTACGACTGTCGCTATCGCTGCGACCCAGTCGCCCTCGTTCCACAAGGCGATGTCCTTCATGTAATGCTTCCCCACGCTTGCCGCCTTGCGCACGGCCTGTGCAAGCTGCGCACACTAGCGCCAGATATGAGGCTGTGAAGCCCCATTCGTTGCTCCGGAAACCACCCTATGGCCTGCCGCTCAACTTGACCTGCCCCGCTGTATTATGGCACTGAGGCACCCATGAGCGATACCCGCCCCGTCTATCTTCGCCTGCGTGAGCAGATTGCCGCCGGAATCATCGAGGGCCGTTACCGCGAGGGGGAAATGCTGCCTTCGGTGCGCGCTTTTGCCGCGCGAGAGGGGGCAAATCCGCTCACCGTTGCAAAGGCTTACCAGCAATTTCAAGCCGACGGCCTGATCCAGGTGCAACGCGGCGTGGGCATGTTTGTGCGTGAAGGAGCGGCGGCGCAATTGCTTGATACTGAGCGCAAAAATTTCCTCAATGAGGAATGGCCGCAGATCTGCATAAGGATGGAGCGGCTAGGCCTTTCGGCTGAAGAACTGCTCGATCCTGCCTGAAAGGGCGCAAAAGCAAGGCTTTCGGCGCTTTTCGTGCGACTATGCATTTGCGCGAGGGGGCCTAATCTGTCACTAGGGAATTGCAGGAAAGCTTCTGGATCGAGCGGACTTGCAGGGGGTAACGGGGCAGCTATGCCCGTGATGGCAGTGAGGGTGATATGATCAGGTCGGAACTTCTGCAGGCATTGGCAGCGGACAATCCGGATTTGCGACCCGAAGAGGTCGAGCAGGTCGTCGACATTTTCTTTGACGAAATCACGAACAGACTGGCCGAAGGCGGCCGTGTCGAACTCCGCGGTTTCGGCACTTTTTCCACGCGCCAGCGCGATGCGCGCTCGGGCCGCAATCCACGCACTGGAGAGACCGTTTCGGTTCCGGCGAAGAAAGTGCCCTATTTCAAGCCCGGCAAGGAAATGCGCGAGCGCCTGAACGGCTAAAACGCGCCTGCGGGCAAGGTCATCTCTGGAATTGCAAGTCCCATCCGGCTAGCACGGCCTGCACATTAGTGTTCTTGGGGCGCTCGTGTGGCGCATTTGTGGTGCAAGTGCGGGCGTGGCGGAATGGTAGACGCCGGGGACTTAAAATCCCCTGATCCACGGATCGTGCGGGTTCAAGTCCCGCCGCCCGCACCAGTTTTGACCACGCGTTCTGGTCCGGGGGACCGGAACGGGTCAAAACTCCCGAGCGCAAGCGAAGGGGTGCGTGACCACGCGTTCTGGTCCGGGGGACCGGAACGGGTCAAAACTCCCGAGCGCAAGCGAAGGGGTGCATGCGGTAAGTGCTTTTCCTGCCACATCGGACCGGATGCCTTCTACGAGGGGGGGCATTATATCTTCCGAAAGCAAGCACAGTTAGGTCTGCCGGGAACAGGTGAGCGAGCGATCAGACATCACGCGTCTGCCGCAATAATGGCACCGGGGGTCACTATGCACGACCGACTTAGCAGGACCGGCATTGACACGAACCCGGGCGAGTTCGCTGAAGATGCCTATGGAGAATTGCGTAGCGCACCGCGCTTTACCGTGCTGATCCGGGCTGCCAAACTCATTACGCCATCGGGCGAATTCCTGTGCGTGATCCGCGATGTATCGCAGACCGGCTTCAGCGCGCGCATTTTTCACGCGATGCCCGGGCGCGGGCCGATGGTGATCGAGCTCCAAAATGGTGACCGATACGAGGCTGATCTGGTTTGGCAGGAGCAAGATCGGGCGGGCTTCCGCTTCCTTGCGCCGCTTGACGTTGCGCGCCTGATCGAATTGCCAAGCCGCTTTGCCAAGCGTGCCATCCGCCTCAATCTCGAAGCGAAGGCCGAAGTGATCGCTTCGCTGCAGATCAAGCCCGCGACGCTCCGCGATATCTCGCAGCAGGGCGCAAAGATCGAAACCTGCGAGCATTTCCCCATAGATCAGCGCGTCAAGCTGCGGGCCGAAGGCCTGCGCGAAACCGAAGCCAAGGTCCGCTGGCGCCGCGATGGGCAGCTGGGGCTGGTGTTCGAAGAAACCTTCCAGTTTGGCGAGCTGGCCCGCATCGTTCATCGGCTGCAAGGGCATACGGATTGATGCCTGTATCAGCATTAGGATTGACACCTGATCGATGAGGCCGCGTTAACCGCCTCCTAACCAATTTCCTTCACTCCTGTCCCCGAGCAAAAATCGGGGGCAATTATGACGTCTATCGGCCAACCCAAAGGCACTACTATCGCTGTGGATGTTGCGATCATCGGCGCAGGTCCGGCGGGCCTTACCGCGGGCTATCTGCTGACCAAAGCGGGCAAGAGCGTTGCGATCATCGAACAGGACGAGACCTATGTCGGCGGTATCAGCCGCACGGTCGAGCACGAGGGCTACCGTTTCGACATCGGCGGCCACCGTTTCTTCTCCAAAAGCCAGCAGGTCGTCGATCTGTGGAACGAGATCCTGCCTGACGACTTCATCCAGCGCCCGCGAATGAGCCGCATCTATTACGAGGGCAAATTCTATTCCTACCCGCTGCGCGCCTTCGAGGCGCTGCGCAATCTGGGCGTGTGGCGCTCGGCCGCGTGCATGGCGAGCTATCTCCAGTACAAACTCTTCCCGATCAAGGAGGTGAAAAGCTTCGAGGACTGGACGACCAACCAGTTCGGCAAGCGGCTCTATTCGATCTTCTTCAAGACCTATACCGAGAAGGTGTGGGGAATGCCGTGCGACGAAATGAGCGCGGATTGGGCGGCGCAGCGGATCAAGGGTCTCTCCTTGTGGAGCGCTGTGGTCGATGGCGTGAAACGATCGCTCGGCCTCAACAAGCTGAACGATGGCAGCGGCACGCAGGCCAAGACGCTGCTCGAAACCTTCCGTTATCCGCGCCTTGGCCCCGGCATGATGTGGGAAGCTGCGCGCGACAGGATTGTGGCCACGGGCAAGGGCCAGGTGATCATGGGCCATGCGCTGGGGCAATTGGCGGCCGATGGCAAGGGCGGCTGGCGCCTGAGCGCCAAAGGCAAGAACGGCGAAGTTCTGATCGAGGCCGCGCATGCGATCAGCTCGGCGCCCATGCGGCAACTCGCCGCGCGCCTTCATCCGCTACCTGTTACCATGCTCGAGGCAAGCAATCTCAAATATCGGGATTTCCTGACCGTTGCGCTGATGATCCGCTCGGAAGATCTGTTTCCCGACAACTGGATCTATATCCATGACAGCAAGGTGCAGGTTGGCCGGGTGCAGAATTTCCGCAGCTGGTCGCCCGAAATGGTGCCTGACGCGAATGTCGCCTGTGTAGGCCTTGAATATTTCTGCTTCGAAGGCGATGGCCTGTGGTCGATGGCCGATGCGGAGCTGGTCGAACTCGCCAAGCGCGAGATGGACATTCTGGGCCTGGTCGATCCTGCCAAGGTGATCGGCGGCGCGGTGGTGCGGCAGGAAAAGGCCTATCCGGTCTATGACGAGGACTATGCCGCCAATGTCGATGCCATGCGCGCCGAGCTTGAAGCCAATCATCCCACGCTGCATCTGGTCGGACGCAATGGCATGCACCGCTATAATAATCAGGACCACGCGATGATGACCGCGATGCTGACAGCGGAGAACATTATCGCGGGCGAGCGCATCTATGACACCTGGTGCGTCAACGAGGATGCCGAGTATCACGAGGCCGGAGCCGAGGGTGCGGAAAAGACGCTACCCCAGACACATCAGCCGATAAGCGAAGATCAGGCTGCCGCACTGGCCTCGGTGCGCGAAGTGCCGCAGCGTGTGAGCGACAGGCCGCGCAACAGTCGCCGCGCTGCCTGACGGAAGCCTTCCGATGCCGCAGCTTTTGCGCCAATTGTTCGCGATCCGGTTCGTACGCTATTTCCTGGCGAGCCTGTGCGCGCTCGCTCTGGACATGGCGGTCTTTTTTGCGCTCATCGCGCTTGGCACATGGCCCGCGATTGCGGGTGCAACAGGTTATCTTTCGGGCATCATTGCCCATTGGCTGCTGTCGAGCCGTGCGGTATTTACAGGATTGCTTGCCCCTCCCGGCCGGCCGCGCACGGGGCAGAAAATGCTGTTTCTGCTCTCGGCTCTCATCGGGCTTGGGCTTACTACCAGCATCGTCTGGTCCGGTACGGCAGCGGGCTTTGCCCCTGGCCCGGTGAAGATGGCCGCGATTCTCATCAGCTTCCCTTCTGTCTGGCTCATGCGCAGCCGGATCGTCTTTGCGCGGTAAAATGGAACAGCTGGCAAACTCCGCAAAGCCAAGCGCAAGCCATTGGTATGAGGGCGCGCGCGGTGTGTGGCTGGTTTGGGCGGGGTTTGCCCTGCTTTCCTTCGCCGTTCTGCTCGTCCCTGGCGCGCAGATGTCCGATCCCGACGCCCTTCTGCGCTTGCAACAGGTGCGCGATCTGCTTGGCGGGCAGAGCTGGTGGGATGTGACTCAATACCGCATGGTGCCGCCCGAAGGCGCGGCGATGCACTGGTCGCGGCTGGTCGATGTGCCGATTGCCGGCCTGATCTGGCTCTTCGCTTTCGTGATGCCGATGGGGCGGGCTGAGTATCTCGCCATGATCCTGGTGCCGCTATTGTATGTGGGTGCAAGCTTGTGGCTGCTGCGCGCAATCATGCTGCGTCTGGGGCTAAGCGAGCATGAGGCGCTTGTTGGGCTGGGCTTGCTGCTTCTGTTCCCGCTGCTGCCCACCTCCTTTGCGCCGACTGCCATCGACCATCATGTGCCGCAGGCAGTTGCCGCGCTGATTGCCGCCTTGATGTTGCTCCATCCCGGCTCGCGGCGGATGGCGGGTATCGGCGGTGCCGCCTGCGCGGTGTGGTTGGTGATCTCGCTCGAAGGCTTGCCGCTCGTTGCCGCTCTGGCGGGCCTTTACGGCCTGCGCTATGTGATCGACAGGGATCGCGCCCTGCCGTGGTTTCTGGGCGCACTTGGTCTGTGCTCGGCGCTGCTGTCACTGGCCACTCGGCCTGCCAGCGAATTTGTCCTCTGGTGCGATATTCTGCTTCCCGCGCATTGGGCCGCGTTTGCCGCGGGGGCGCTGACGGCCTGGCTCATCCGTTTCCTGCCGCGTCAGGAAGCCTGGTTCTGGCGCACGGCCGCGCTGGGCGCGCTGCCGCTGGTATGCGGGCCTTTGGCCTACGCGCTGCTTGGGCGCTGCGCTGCGGATCCTTTTGCCCTGCTTGACCCGGTAACGCGGCATTTCTGGTACGATTATGTGCAGGAAGGCATGCCCTTCTGGCGCCAGCCGCTCGATAGCGCGCTGATGGTGCTGTGGCTTCCCGTCACCGTGCTCGCAGGTCTTTATGCCGCGCTGCGCAAGGGCTTGCTTGCCGGGCCATATGGTTTGCACTGGGCGCTGTATGGCGGACTGGCGCTGATCGTCGGCCTCTATGGCATGTGGCTTTTCAGGGCGAGCTTGCTGGCACAATTGCTTGCGGTTCCCTTTGCAGCGCTTGCCATGACCTGCTTCCTGCCTTCGGCCCGCGCGCTCACATCTGCCGCTCCGCGCATTGCGGCAACGCTCGCGTGCCTGCTTTTCATCACTCCGCTTGGCGCAACGAACGTAGGCAAACAGTTCAAATCAGCCATCGGCGAGCGGGAAAGCGCCGCGCCCAGCATTGCCATTGCTCCGCTGCACTCGATGCGCTGCCGAGGGGGCATGTCTTCAATACGCTCGATTCTGCTGCCGAATTGCTGGTGCGCACGCATCACACAGCGATGGTAGGCGGCTATCACCGCAATGCGCTGGCCATGCGCCAGGTCATTCTCGGCTTTCGCAGCGATGCGGCGCAAGCGCAGAAGATCATCGCCGAAAGCGGCGCCGATTATGTGGCAGTTTGCCTTGAGGAGCCGAGCATGCAGATTTTCGGCAAGGGCCGCGCCGACAGCCTTGCCCAGCGCATCTTGCGCAATGACCCGCCCGAATGGCTCGAACTTCATCCGGATTTCGCCAAGTCGCGATTGCGCGTCTATTCCGTTCGCTGATTAAGCGGGGCGGAACTCCAACGCCACGCCGTTGATGCAATGCCGCTTGCCGGTCGGGCGAGGGCCGTCGTTGAAAATGTGCCCCAGATGCCCGCCGCAATCGGCGCAGTGGACCTCGGTGCGCGGGTAGCCCAGCTTGAAATCGGTTGCCGTGCCCACCGCGCCGCCATCGATTGCTTGCCAGAAGCTGGGCCAGCC
>DAIQNS010000007.1:0-20926 GCA_036788315.1 Alteraurantiacibacter sp.
TCTTCGGCCATTTTGCAACGCGCCAAGAGGATGAGTGGGTTGGCGATGTGCTCGATCAGCTGGAAAGCGATGAGACGGTCTATCGCGCCATGCTGCACGATATCTATCAGAACGGGCAGGTGCTTCAGAAGCGCAAATTCCGCTTCCTGAGCCATGCCTATGTGGTCTTCATTCTTGGTCTGCTGCTGACCTTGCTCTCGTTCGGCATCGAACTTGCGATAACCTATCAGCTGCCGGGATAGACCAGCCCTTTGACCGCCGCCATGAACGGGCCGATGCTGACCGGCTTGGCGAGATAGCCTTCGGCGCCAAGCGCGCGAATGCGCTGTTCATCGCCCTTGCCCGCATAGGCCGTCACCGCGAGCACCGGGACATCGGCGAGTTCGGCATCCTGTTTGAGGCTGGCGATCAGATCGAGGCCCGAGATGTCCTGCAGCTGGATATCCATCACCACCAGATTGGGCGTAAAATCGCGCGCGGCCTGGATTGCATCCTTGCCGTCCGAGACAGGTTCGACCGCGAATCCGCCCGCCAGCAGCACGTCGCAGAAAAGCTTGCGGTTAAGATCGTTGTCCTCGACAACGAGGATGCGCTTCGTCATGGAGCCCCCAGACGCTTCCTCCCCCGAGGAAGCATGTTGAAACCGCTCTTACCGCGTCTTTAAGGTGCTGACAATTATCCACAGGAAAGAAACTTCGCACGTTGACCCTTCGGCCGTTGCGCTCGCCCTGCTTGGATGGGTTTTGCAGGACGACCGGCGGGCGCAGCGGTTCCTCGATCTGACTGGCCTGACGCCTGAAGGATTGCGCGCTGCCCTCACCGAAGAACGCACCCAGAGCGCAGTGTTCGATTTCCTCGCCGCGCATGAGCCTGACCTGCTTGGCGCGAGCGATGCACTGGGCATTGCGCCGCAATCGATTCTCGCCGCGCAGGAGGCGCTGTCCCGATGAACAAGCCGCTGATCGTTTGCGATTGCGATGAAGTGCTCCTGCATATGGTGCGCCATTTCAGCGATTGGCTCGATATCGAACATGGCATCCACTTCGAGCTGAAAGGCAACGCCTTCCTGCAATCTATGACGCGGCCCGGAGATCCCGCGCCGCTGACGAACGAGGATGTCTGGTCGCTGATTGGCGGCTTCTTCGATACGCAGATGGATAGCCAGCTGCCGATTGCGGGCGCGCAGCAGGCGGTTGCGAGCATGCAGGATGTCGCCGATTTCGTGATCCTCACCAATCTCACCGATGAACGCAATCAGGCCCGCCGCGCGCAGCTTGGCAAGCTTGGCATCGATGTGCCGGTATTTACCAATCAGGGCCCCAAGGGCGGGACACTCAAGGCGATTGCCGAGCATCGCGGTGCATCGCGGGTGATCTTCATCGACGATATCGCCAGTCACCATTCTTCCGCGCTTGATCACATGCCCGGCAGTTTCCGCCTGCAATTCTGCGGCGAACCGGCGATTTCCGCGCATATCCCCTGCGCGCTGCAGGCAGGCCACGCGCATGCCCGGATAGACAATTGGGATGAGGCTCTGCCATGGGTTCTGGCGGCCATCGAGGGAGAGGACAAAAATGCGGATTGAAGCGCGCCTTGCCGGTTTGGGCATTACCTTGCCTGAGGCAGCCGTGCCCGTCGCGGCCTATGTTCCTGTCGTGGTGAGCGGCAATCTGGCCTATGTTTCGGGGCAATTGCCGTTTGTCGATGGCCAGCTGGTGACCGGGCGGCTGGGCGAGGACGTGGCGCTGGAAGATGGCGTGGCGGCGGCGCGGGCGTGCGGCCTGATGATCCTTGCCCAATTGCATGGCGCCGGGATCGCGCTCGATGCCATTTCCCGGGTCGTGAAGCTGGGCGGATTTGTAAATTGCACCGGCGATTTCACCGAGCAGCCCAAAGTCATCAACGGCGCATCCCAGCTCATGCTCGACATTTTTGGCGAGGCGGGCCGCCATGCGCGCGCTGCAGTCGGGGTGCCCTCCTTGCCCCTCGGAGCGGCTGTCGAAGTTGATGCAATCGTGGAAATTGCACAAGGCTGACGGCCTCGCCAATGACCGCTCCATCAGCCCCATCAGACTGGCTCGCCAATTATGCCTACGCCCATCGCGGCCTGCATGATGAGCGCGTTCCGGAAAACTCGCTCGCCGCCTTCCGTGCCGCGATGGAATTGGGGCTGGGCATCGAATGCGATATCCGCAAAAGCTCCGAGGGCCGTGCGATCGTGTTTCACGATGCCGCGCTCGACCGGATGACCGGGCGCAGCGGGCCTCTTGTGGCGCGCACGGTCGGGGAATTGACGCGGATCACGCTGGGACAAAGCGAGGAGACGATCCCGACGCTCAACGATCTGCTCGATCTGGTCGCAGGCGCGGTGCCCTTGCTGCTTGAACTCAAGACTGACCGCAATCGCCCGGTGAGCCCGCTGTGCCGCGCAGTCCGCCGCGACCTTGAAGGCTATACCGGGCTCGTGGCCATAATGAGCTTCGATCCGCGCGTGCCTCAGTGGTTTGCGCAGAAGTTGCCCGGGATGGCGCGCGGCCTGGTGGTCACCGAGGAAGGATCGCGCACCTTGCTCGCCCGCCTCAAGCAGCGCCTCACAATCGGCAGATCGCGCGCGCAGTTCCTCGCGCTCGACATTCGCGACCTGCCCAGCCCGATTGCGGCGCGCTGCGCCCGGCGCGCAATGCCAATGGCAAGCTGGACCGTGCGCACTGCGCGCCAGCTTGAGACCGCGCTCGAAGCCGGTTGCGCGCCCATTATCGAAGGCGCAGGGGTGGCAGCCTGGCAGGCGCGTTCCTAAATCGTCCTGCATGGCGAAGGGCGATCTCATTGCAAAAATCAGCGGATCGGTCGGCGCCTTCGACAAGGCTTGCTGGGACGAGCTTGCAGGAAGCGACAATCCCTTCGTCAGCCATGATTTCCTGACTGCTCTGGAAGATTCAGGCAGCATCGGCCCCGGAACCGGCTGGCAGGCCGCCCCGCTTGCGCTCGAAGATGACCAAGGCATGCTACTGGGCGTGATGCCAAGCTATCTCAAGGGACATAGCCAGGGCGAATATGTGTTCGATTATGCCTGGGCTGACGCATGGCACCGCGCGGGCGGAGAATATTATCCCAAGCTGCAGATTGCCGCGCCTTTCACCCCTGCGACAGGGCCACGCCTGCTGCTGCGCGATCCAGCCTATGCTACGCCGCTCTTGCGCGCGGCCGAACGATTGGTGAGCCAGAACGGCTGGTCGGGCGCGCATGCGACTTTCGTCACGCCCGATCAGCACGATCTGTTCGCACAGGCAGGCTGGATGCGCCGCGAGGATATCCAGTTCCACTGGACCAATCGCGGCTATGCGAATTTCGAGGATTTCCTTGGCGCGCTGGCATCACGCAAGCGCAAGGCCGTGCGCAAGGAGCGCGAGGCGGCCAATCTTGGCGTCACCATCAAGGCCCTGTCAGGCGATGATATCAAGCCTGAACACTGGGACGCGTTCTGGATTTTCTATCAGGACACTGGCGCGCGCAAATGGGGCACGCCTTACCTGACGCGCGAAGCTTTCGATCTGATCGGGGAGAGGATGGGCGAGAAGGTCTTGCTGTTGCTCGCCTTCATCGATGACCAGGCTGTCGCCGGCGCACTCAATTTCATCGGCGGCGAGGCGCTGTACGGCCGCTATTGGGGCTGCCTTGTCGACAAGCCCTTCCTGCATTTCGAGCTGTGCTATTACCGCGCCATCGAGGAAGCGATTGCGCGCGGGCTAAGCCGTGTGGAAGCGGGCGCGCAGGGCGGCCACAAGCTGGCGCGCGGATATGAGCCGGTGGCGACCGTTTCGATGCATTATCTGCCCGATCCCGGCTTTCGCGCTGCAGTCGAGGAGTTTCTTGACCATGAGCGGCGCGGAATTGCCATGAACAAAATGCATCTGGGGGACCGCACCCCCTTCAGGAAAGGTTGATCAAGCGGCGGAACGGTCGCTGGCGCGAAGCCATTCACGCGCGCGGCGCTGTGCTTCGGCAATTTCGCGGGCGGTCATTTCGTCCGAAATATCGGCGCGGCACCAGGACGCTTCTTCATGCCCTTGGGCAGCGGCCAGATTGAACCATTTGTGCGCCTCGACGAAATCGGCATTCACTCCGTGATTGCCCGTTGAAAAGGCAACGCCCAGATCAAAGCAGGCATCGCTGTCGCCATTGGCCGCATCGGCCAGCCACATCGCCACCCGCAAATCGCTTGCCTGCGTATCGGCCGGCGTCACTTTCGCGAACGTCTCAATTTTGGCCAGTTCCATTATTTTCTTACCCCTTTTTCGCCCAAGCCCCTCGCTTTGCGGCGTTTGGAGAACCGATGTTTTGGCCTTCATGGTCAATATTTGGTTAACGCGCCGGTTTTTTGTCTCGGGCCGGAATCGAAAAATGCATGGAGCCGCTTGTCTGCAAGCGAGCGTCCCCTTATAGGCGCGCCCCAAAGCGGTCGTGTGCCGAAGCGGGAGGGAACTTGTCCTGGGTGACTCCTCAATTGTCGCGGCCGAGGGTCTGAAACTGGTTGCGGAGCATTTGCATGGCGTCTGTCTCAAGCGACGATATCGACATCCTGGCCAAGGCCAAACGGGCGCTGGCGCATGATTACACGCCGTCCGAAGATGAAGAGTACATGTCCAATGTGCAGCTGAACTATTTCCGCGTGCTGCTGCTGGAATGGAAAAAGTCCATCTATGCCGCTTCGGAAGGGACGCTGCAGAGCTTGCAGGACGGCCCGATTCGCGAACCCGATCTCAACGACCGCGCCTCGAGCGAGACAGACTGGGGCATCGAACTGCGCACCAGGGATCGCCAGCGCAAGCTCATTGCCAAGATTGATGCCGCGATGCGCCGGATCGATCAGGGCGAATACGGCTGGTGCGAAGTTTCGGGCGATCCCATCGGCATTAATCGCCTGATCGCGCGTCCCATTGCCACCATGACCGTGGAAGCGCAGACTGCGCATGAGCGGCGCGAGAAAGTATCCCGCGACGATTGACCCGCTTTGGCACAAGTCCATTCAAACATCCGCTTGTTTAACTTTCATTTAGGCTACCCCTCGCAAAACCGGCACGTGCTGGCGCGCGGCCCCTTGAAGGGCAGGTCTCGCCCGCACACCAATGATGGATGAGGATTGTAGGGCACGATCATGAGCAGCGTTGAAACCCGTCAGGTCAATCGCGACAGCCTCTTCCTGCTGGCCGATTTGCGTGTCGATGGACACGAAGCGGTTCACCGTATCAAAGTGCGCAATCTCTCGGCTGGTGGCATGATGGCGGAAGGCGAAGTGAGCGTCTTGCGCGGCTCGCTGGTCAGCGTGGAGTTGCGCAACATCGGTTGGGTTGATGGTTCTGTTGCATGGACGCAAGGCAACCGTTTCGGCATCGCCTTTGTCGACGAGATCGATCCGCTGCAGGCGCGCGCGCCTGTATCCGTTACTGCGACCACCGTCGCCAGCGGCCCGAAACTGCGCAAGATCTAGGCCGCAGGGCGATATTCGATTGTTATAGTTGAAGCGCATCGCAAGGCCGCTTACTCCCGGGCAATGCGTGTTCCCGTCGCCTTTGCCGCCTTGGTTTCGCTTGCTCTTCTGCCCGTGCTCGCCGGCTGCGGCGATTCGCCTGATCGCCCGCTTGCCGTCGCCGTCATCGCCACGCCGGAGGAACTGCTTGCAGACGGCGTAAATCTTTCCGCCGCCGCACAGCATTTGCGCGATGCGACGCAAGGCGGGCTTGTGGCGCGCAATGCCCAGGGTCAGATTGTCCCCGATCTTGTGGAAAGCTGGCTCGTGACCGACGACGGGCTGAGTTACATCTTCCGCCTACGCGAAGCCCGCTGGCCTGATAATAGCGAAGTGACCGCCCAAGAAGTGCGCCGTTCGCTGCAGCAAAGCCGCTCGGCACTGCAAGGCACATCGCTGGCGCTTGATCTTGCACCTATCGCAGAAATCCGTGCCATGACCGGCCGCGTGCTTGAAATACGCCTGTCGACTCCTGTGCCTGACATGCTGATGCTGCTCGCGCAGCCCGAATTGGCGGTGCGCAGCGACAAGGGCCCGCTCGGCGCGATGGAACTCGCCGAAGCTTCACAGGAGGCAGCAGCAGCAGGCTCCGGAACAGATAGCAACAGCGTCACCTTGCGCTTCCGCCAACCCGCTTCACAGGACCTGCCGCAGGACGAGAACTGGGAGAGCAAAAGCCGCACAATTGCTCTGGTCGCGCTCGATGGGCGGACTGCCATCGAACGTTTCTACGATGGCGAACTCGATCTCGTTCTGGGCGGCGGGGTCGGCTATATGCCGCTCGTCAATACCGGCCCGCTGACACGCGGCACCGCGCGGGTCGATCCGGCAATCGGATTGTTCGGCCTGCTGGCGCAAAACGACGAGGGTGCGCTTGCCAGCGATACGCTGCGCGAGGCACTGGCGATGGCGATCGACCGGGAGGCGCTGCTGGCGCAATTCGGCGTGGGCGGCTGGGTGGCGACGACGCGCGTGGTGGCCCCGGGCCTTCCCAATGACAACGGCTTCATCGCTGAACGCTGGAGCACAGAATCGCTCGAAGACCGCCGCGCGCGCGCGACCGGCAGGCTCGCCGCGCTTGGCTCTGGCGATGGTGCGCGGACCCTGACCATCGCAATCGGTGATGAGCCGGGACATGTGATGTTGTTCGATGAACTTGCGCGCCAATGGGGCGAGGTGGGAATAAGGCTCGAGCGTGCGGAAGACAGGGGTGCAGCTGATCTGGTGCTGATTGACCGGGTGGCCCGTTACGCCGATCCGCGCTGGTTCCTCAACCAGTTTCACTGCTCACTTCGCCGGGGGCTTTGCAACCGCGATGTCGACGCGCTTGTCGCCGAGGCGCTCGCCGAGCCCGCTAAGGTGCGGCGCTCGCTCAAGCTTGCCGAAGCCGAGGCCGCGCTCACGCTCGACAATATCTACATCCCCCTCGGCCAGCCGCTGCGATGGTCGCTGGCGCGCGGCAGTGTCGAACCGTTCGAAAACAATCCCTTCGCGTTCCATCCCTTGCCACCCATCGCCCTGATCCCCAATTGATCGGGGAAGGAGAGTTCATTGGACCAGCCTAATCGTCCCCGACCGATGGGAACTGGATTTTCTTTGGGCAATGATCCTGCCTCGATCCGTCGCCGGGTGGAAGCCATGGAGATGGTGCTTGAACGCAGCTTTGTCATTCCGGGCATCAACCGTCCGGTCGGGCTCGATGCGCTTGTCGGCCTGATCCCTGTCGTGGGCGATCTCGTCACCATGGTCATGGGCGCTTATATCGTCTGGGAAGCGCGCAATCTGGGCATGCCAAAATGGAAGCTCTTGCGCATGGCAGGCAATGTCGCGTTCGACAGCGCGGTGGGCGCAGTTCCGGTGGCAGGGGATCTGTTCGATTTCATGTTCCGCTCCAACACGCGCAATCTGCGGATCATCCACAAGCATCTCGACAAGCACCATCCTGCAACCCGCGTGATCGATCTATAATGGATTTTGCAGCGGAGGCGGCGCGGCTTGATGCCGCCGACCCGCTGGCACATTGGCGCAAGGAATTTGCGCTGCCCGATAGCGGCCTGACCTATCTCGACGGTAACTCGCTGGGCGCTCTGCCCCGCCGGACGATAGCGCGGATCGAAGCTGTGCTTGGACATGAATGGGGTGAGGGTCTGATCCGCAGCTGGAACGATGCAGAGTGGATCGGCATGCCCGCCAAAGTGGGCGCGAAGATTGCGCCGCTGATCGGCGCGCAGGCGCATGAAGTAATCGTGTGCGACAGCGTCTCGGTCAATCTCTTCAAGCTGATCGCAGCAGCACTGGCACTGCGCCCCGGCCGCAAGGTGGTGCTGAGCGAACCGGGCAATTTTCCGACCGATCTGTACATGATCCAGGGCATCGAGCGCATGGGCCTCGCCAAACTGCGCCTCGCACGCAATATCGAAGCCGCGCTTGACGAGGATGTCGCGTTGCTTGTCCTCACCCATGTGCACTACAAGACCGGCGCACTGCACGATATGGCGCGGCTGACGAAGGCAGCGCAGGAAGCGGGCGCGCTGGTCCTTTGGGACTTGTCGCACAGCGTGGGCGCGGTGCCGGTCGCACTGAATGATTGCAAGGCGGATTTTGCCGTTGGCTGCGGCTACAAATATCTCAATGGTGGCCCCGGCGCGCCTGCCTTCGCCTTTGTGGCAGAACGGCATCTGGCGCATTTGCAGCAACCGCTCAGCGGTTGGATGGGTCATGCCGAGCCGTTCGCTTTCGCGGACGATTATGCGCCTGCAAGTGGCATCGAGCGGCTGCTTGCAGGAACCCCGCCAATCCTCGCCATGGCCGCGCTCGAAGAGGGCGTTGATGTGATCCGAGAAATCGGCATTGCGCCATTGGTCGCCAAATCGCGCCAGCTTTCGGAATATGCGCGGGCCGCGATGGCGGCCTTGGTCACGGATCTTGCATGCGTCTCGCCAAGCGACCCTGCGCAACGCGGCAGCCAGCTGGCATTCCGCCACGAGCACGCTTTCGCCCTGTCGCAGGGGCTGATCGCGCGCGGCGTGATCGGCGACTTTCGCGCGCCGGATGTACTCCGCTTCGGCTTCGCTCCCGCCTATACAAGCTTTGCCGATTGCTGGCGCATGGTCAGCGAATTGCGCGAAGTTCTCGGTAGCGGGGAATGGCGCAGCGCAGAATTTGCCGCACAGCCTGTCGTGACCTGATCAGGCCTCCAGCTCGATATCCCAATATAGCCAATCGCGCCACGTCTCGTGCAGGTAGTTTGGCGGGAAGCTCTTGCCCTGCTGTTGCAATTGCCAGCTCGTCGGGCGGATCGGATTGACCGTCAGCTGCATCCCGGCCTGTTTGGGCGTGCGTCCGCCCTTCTTCATGTTGCACGGCGCGCAGGCGGTGGAGATGTTTTCCCAAGTGGTCTTACCGCCAAGGCGGCGCGGGATCACATGGTCGAAAGTCAGGCTTTTTTGCGAACCGCAATACTGGCACGAAAACCGGTCGCGCAGAAACAGGTTGAAGCGCGTGAACGCCGGAAATTCGCTCGGCCGCACATACTGCCTCAGCGCGATCACCGAGGGGATTTGCATATCGAGCGAGGGCGAATGCACCTGCCGGTCATAGCTGGCGACAATATCGACGCGTTCGAGAAACACCGCCTTGATGGCCGTTTGCCAGGGCCACAGGCTGAGCGGATAATACGAAAGCGGCGTGTAATCCGCGTTCAGCACCAGTGACGGGCAGCTTTCCAGCCGCCTGGTGGGATCGTCATGCGCACTGCGAAATTGCGCGGCGCGTTCGATCAGTTCGGCTTTGAACACCTGCCATGTCCTCCCTGATACGCTGATGGACCATTTACCGCAAAAAACGTCAAGCCTGTTACATATAGGCGGGAATCCACAGGTTTTTAACGATTCGCGAAGTTTCGCAGTCCGAGGCATGACATGATTGTGACCCGTTTCGCCCCCAGCCCCAACGGGCCGCTGCATCTGGGCCATGCCTACAGCGCGATTGTCGCGCATGATCTTGCGCGCGCGGCAGGCGGGCGTTTCCTCTTGCGGATCGAGGATATCGACCTTGGCCGTTCGCGCCCGGACCTCGCCGATGCTTTCCGCCGCGACCTTGAATGGCTCGGCCTTGCCTGGGAAGAAGTGCCCGCGCAATCGACCCGCTTTGCGGTTTACGAGGAGGTGCTGCGCGAGACTTTGCATGGCGAGGGGCGGGTCTATGCCTGCTCGTGCACCCGCGCCGAAATTGCCGCTGCCGCCACCCGCGAGGGGCCTGACGGGCCGGTCTATCCGGGAACATGCCGTGAGCGGCGGATAGAGCCCGTGAAAGGCGAAACGAGCTGGCGCCTCGATCTGGAGCGGTGCCTGTGGCTGAGGCCCGAATATGAGACGCTCGTGTGGAGCGATGCGCTTGGCGGTGAACAATTGGCGCAGCCGCGGCTGTTTGGCGACATCGTGCTGATGCGCAAGGATGGCTCGCCCAGCTATCATTTCGCCGCCACGCTCGATGACGCGATCGACGGGGTGACGCTGGTCACGCGCGGGGCCGATCTGTTCAACGCAACGCATATCCATCGCCTGCTTCAGGAGCAGCTCGGCCTGCCGGTGCCGCTTTGGCATCATCACCCGCTCCTGCTCGACGAAAGCGGCCAGAAGCTTGCCAAACGCCGCGGTTCGCCTTCGCTTTGTGACCGGCGCGAGGCGGGCGAGGACGGGCTCGCGCTTGCGCAATCGCTGCGCATGGACCAAATGCCCTCTGGCATAACGCTTTCACGCTCACCATCTGGCGCACCATGAACGTATTTCTTACAATCCTCATCGCCTTTTTCGCCATCATGGTGGTTGTCTCGCTGGTGCGCGGAATTGTCGCTTTCCTGCAGACGACCAAGATCGATCTTGAAAACGGCAGCGACAATGTGACCGAAATGCAGATGAAGCAGAACAAGGCGATGTTCGCGCGCATCAAGTATCAGGCGCTGGCGATCGTCGCGGTGGCCGTCCTGCTTGTCATCAACAACTGATCCGCAGCGATGGTCAAGCTCAACAAGATCTATACGCGCACCGGCGATGATGGCACGACTGGGCTGGTCGATGGCTCGCGCGTTGCCAAACATGCCCTGCGCATGGAAGCCGTGGGCGCGGTCGATGAGGCCAATGCCGCGCTGGGCTTTGCCGCCCGCGAATTGAGCGATGATGCGCCTGCTAATGCCTTGGGCGAAGTCACCCGGCTACAAAACGACATGTTCGACCTTGGCGCCGATCTTGCGACGCCGGGCGAGGATTTCGCGCCTTCCGAAATGGTGTTGCGCATTATCGCCTCGCAAGTCGCGTGGATTGAAGCGCGGATCGATGCGCATAATGAGACGATGGCCCCGCTGACCAGCTTCATCCTGCCCGGCGGCAGCGAAGCGGCTGTGCGGCTGCATCTCGCGCGCACCGCCGCACGCCGCGCCGAGCGCGCGATGGTGGCTCTCGCGCAGGAGGAGCCGGTCAATCCGCAAGCGCTTGCCTTCATCAATCGGCTTTCGGACTATCTGTTCGTGCTGGGCCGCGCGGTCAATGACGGCGGCGAAAGAGACGTTCTGTGGCGCCCGGGAGCAAGCCGCTAGAGCACGAAGGCGGAACCCGCAGCTTGGGCCGGTGGTTGGTGGACAAAGGAGATTGTTCCATGTCCAATACCAAGCAGCCCGCTAAACAGCAGACCGATGGCAAGAAGCCTCGTTCCAACCAGAGCTCACAGCAGCGGCAATCCGAAACTGCGCCTGAAAACCACAATAGCGAGCAGGACGATAACCAGTCGCAGGCCCAGGAGCTTGCGCGCGATGCGCAGCAGATCACCGGCTCGACGCCCAGCCCTACCGAAAGCGAAAAAAGCGATAAGAAGAGCGGCCTGATGGGCGATTCCACGCAGGATCTGATCGATCACATGCGCGATATGGAAAGTTCCGGAAGGATCGACATGGACGCCTATAGCGGCGAGCCAAACCACGATGACGACACCGACAAATACGGCAAGCGTGCCAAGCCATGACGGTCAGTTGCTGCTCGCCGCCATCACTGCTGTTGGTCCAGCGACCCGTCATTGAGGATCCAAAGGCCCGCTGCCAGCAGTAATGAACCTGCCGACACACAATAGGCGAGCAGTTTGTAATTGGGTGAGCGAACTCTTTGCAGTTCATGCGAACTGAGTTTTTCAAGGGTCTGGCGGGCGCGTTTCTGCGCGCCAAATGCGAGCCAGCCCCCAGCGAGAATGAACATCGTGGCAAGCGCCTTGGCGAGCCATGGCGGCTCGAACTCGCCAAACACCACGCGAAAACCCAGACCGATGCCGATTGCAGCGAAAGCGGTGCGGATCCAGCCTGCGAAAGTGCGCTCCATCGCCATGATATTGCGATCTTCGGCAAGGTCGGTGCGAAATTCCGCCCATTGCTCCTTCTCGTCTTTTCCGGAATCGTCTTGTTCGGATTTGCCGTGGTCACTCATGCATGCAGTAACGCTGCAAAAAGCTAGCCGGTTCCAGCTTCGCGCTTGAGCGCATAGAGCAGCTCGAGCGCCTCGCGCGGCGAGAGCGCGTCGATATCGAGCGCGTTCAGCCGGTCGCGCAGATCATCGCGCGCAGCCTCCTCACGCTGCGCCAGTGCAGCAGCGAAGAGCGGCAA
Organism: Alteraurantiacibacter sp.; assembly: GCA_036788315.1. Lineage (GTDB taxonomy): Bacteria > Pseudomonadota > Alphaproteobacteria > Sphingomonadales > Sphingomonadaceae > Alteraurantiacibacter. The sequence goes on from DAIQNS010000007.1 coordinate 12,171, forward strand.
TTCTCCCAGCCCTGCAGCAAGGCCGCCAGTCTCGGCGCGCCCTTTCTCAAGCAGATCGAGCACGGACTTTGCGCGCCTGACGACGGGCGCAGGCACTCCGGCAAGCTTGGCCACAGCCAGCCCGAAAGAGCTTTCCGCCGCCCCCTCGGCAAGCTCGTGCAGAAGCACGAGTTCGCCTTTCCATTCCTTGGCCCGGACATGATGCAGGGACAGCGCCGGACAGCTTTCTGCGAGTAGCGCCATCTCATGATAATGCGTTGCGAACAGGCAGCGTGAGCGATTGCTCTCATGGATGGCCTCGGCCACCGCCCAAGCGAGCGCAAGCCCGTCATAAGTCGAAGTCCCGCGCCCCACCTCGTCCAGAATGACGAAACTTTGCGGCGTTGCCTGCGACAGGATGGCGGCTGTTTCGACCATCTCCACCATGAAAGTCGAGCGCCCGCGCGCCAGATTGTCCGCTGCGCCTACGCGGCTGAAAAGGCGGTCGACAAGGCCGATGCGCGCAGCAGCCGCGGGCACGAAGCCGCCTGCCTGCGCCATCAGGACAATCAGCGCGTTCTGCCGCAGAAAGGTCGATTTGCCGCCCATGTTCGGCCCGCCGACCAGCCACAGACGGTCAGCTTCGCCCAGCTTGCAATCATTGGCGACGAAGCGCTCGCCTTCTCCCGCCAGAGCCGCCTCGACAACGGGATGACGGCCAGCTGTGATGTCGAGCACGGGCTCGGCTGCGATTTCGGGCCTGCACCAGCCGCCTTCTGCCGCGCGTTCGGCCTGGCCTGCGCTCACATCGAGCCGGGCAAGCGCAGCCGCGCTCCCGGCAATTGCCTCGCGCCGGGAAACCAGAGCTTCGACAAGCTCCTCGAAATGCGCCTCTTCCGCGGCGAGCGCGCGCCCGCCCGCTTCGGCTATGCGGCTGGCTTCCTCATGCAGCCCCAGCGAATTGAAGCGCATGGCATTGGCCATAGTCTGGCGATGGGTGAAACCGCTGTCGGCCGCCATCAGCTTGTCGCCGTGCCTTGCGGGCACTTCGATGAAATAGCCGAGCACGCCGTTGTGCTTGATCTTGAGCGAGGGCGTGTCCGTTTCCTCGCGGTATTTCATCTCCAGCGCTGCGATAGCGCGGCGCGCATTGCCCGACACCGCGCGCAGTTCGTCAAGCGCCTGATCATAGCCCTGCGCGATATAGCCGCCCGACTGGCGCTCGGTCGGCGGCGCATTCACAAGCGCGCTGCCGAGCAAGCCGACCAGATCATCATGGCCCGAAAGGCGCGGCAGCAAATCCTTGAGAAGCGCTGGCGGGTCTTGCTTGTCTGCCAGGAGGTGTTCGATCCGCGCCGCCTGCTTCAGTCCATCGCGCACCTGCCCCAGATCGCGCGGGCTGCCCCGCCCCGCCACAATTCGCCCGAGTGCGCGGCCGATATCAGGCACAGAGCGCAGGGCATCGCGCAAATCGGCGCGCATGACAGGGTCTTCGTGAAGCCAGCTCACCAGCGCGAGGCGCGCCTCGATGGGGCCTTGCTCGGCGAGCGGCGCGGCGAGGTCGTCCGCAAGCAGCCGCGCGCCTGCGCCTGTAAGGCACCGGTCCAATGCCGCCACCAGGCTGCCCGCGCGCCCTCCGCCCTGAGCTTCGAGGATTTCCAGGCTCGTCCTTGTCGCGCCGTCCATGGCGAGATGCGTTGCGCTGTGCCGTGCCACAGGCGGCAGGATCAACGGCAATGTGCCGCGCCCGGCGTGATCGAGATAGGCGAGCAGACCGCCAGCCGCTGCCAGCATGGCGCGCGAGAAATGGCCAAAGCCATCGAGCGTTCGGACCCCGTGCACCGCTTTGAGCCGCGCTTCGCCTGTCTCGCTGGCAAAATCGCCACGCGGCCTGATCACGCTCTCTGCGCGCGCCGCCGTCCCGTCATCGGGAACCACCAGCTCGCTCGCGCCAATCCGCGCCAGTGCTGCATCGACGCTGCTTGCTGGGCATTCCTCGAGCTCCATCCGCCCGGTGGAAATGTCGCAAGCCGCAATCCCGAAAGTGCCGCGCACTTCGCAAAGGGCCGCGAGCACATTCGCGCGGCGCGGCTCGAGCAGCGCTTCCTCGGTCAGCGTGCCTGCCGTCACGAAGCGCACGATATCGCGCCGGACGAGCACCTTGGAGGAGGGCGTCCCCTGGCGCTTGGCGCGCGCGCGGGCTTCCTCGGGAGTTTCGACCTGTTCGGCAATCGCGACGCGGCATCCCGCGCGGATCAGCCGGGCCAGATAGCCCTCTGCTGCGTGCACCGGCACGCCGCACATCGGCACCGGCTCGCCATCGTGCTCGCCTCTGCTGGTCAAGGCAATATCGAGCACGCTCGCGGCGGTTTTGGCGTCATCGAAGAACAGTTCGAAGAAGTCCCCCATGCGGTAAAACAGCAAGGCGCCTTCGGCCTGCGCCTTGAGGCCGAAATATTGCTTCATCATGGGAGTTGCAGGCGCGGCCATTACCGCAACACCGCTAGCGCCTCTCGGGGCGATTTGGAAAGCGGCTGCGCGTTGCTTTCCCCTATCGCCATCGTCACAAGGCCACTATGGATGCTGCGAAAATGGAGGGCGTATTGGCCGAGGACAAGAGCAACAAGAGCTTCACGACGCGTGAAGCGCTGTTTTATCACGAGACTATCCGTCCCGGCAAAATCGAGATCATCGCCTCCAAGCCGATGGCGACTCAGCGCGATCTCAGCCTGGCCTATTCTCCCGGTGTCGCTGCTCCTGTTGAAGCCATTGCCGCCAATCCCGCAGATGCTGCGCGTTATACAGCGCGCGCCAACCTTGTTGCTGTCATTTCGAACGGCACGGCCATCCTTGGTTTGGGCAATCTGGGCGCGCTGGCGTCCAAGCCGGTGATGGAAGGCAAGGCGGTCCTGTTCAAGCGTTTCGCCGATGTCGATGCGATCGATATCGAACTCGATACCGAAGATCCTGAAGCCTTCATCAATGCCGTTGCCCTTATGGAGCCAACCTTTGGCGGGATCAATCTTGAGGATATCAAGGCGCCTGAATGCTTCATCATCGAGGCGGCCCTGCGCGAACGCATGAAAATCCCGGTCATGCATGACGATCAGCACGGCACTGCGATCATCACTGCTGCTGGCCTGCTCAACGCCTGTTTCCTGACCGGCCGCAACATCAAGGATGTCAAAGTCGTCGTGAACGGGGCCGGCGCGGCGGCAATTGCCTGCACTGCGCTGATCAAGGCGATGGGCGCGAGCCACGAGAATGTCATCATGTGCGACCGCAGCGGCCCGATCACACGTGACCGCGATGACCTCGACCAGTGGAAAAGTGCGCATGCGGTCGACACCGATGCAGGCAGCCTCGAAGAAGCGCTCGACGGCGCAGACATTTTCCTTGGTCTGTCCGCCGCCGGGGCGCTGAAGCCTGAATGGGTCAGGAAAATGGCGGACCGGCCGATCATCTTTGCCATGGCCAATCCGGTCCCCGAAATCATGCCCGACGAGGCGAAGGCCGTGCGCCCCGATGCGATTGTCGCCACGGGCCGTTCGGATTTCCCCAATCAGGTCAACAATGTGCTCGGCTTCCCGTTCATCTTCCGCGGCGCGCTCGATGTGCGAGCGACCACGATCAACGAGGAAATGAAAATCGCCGCCGCCTCGGCAATCGCCAAGCTGGCGCGTGAACGCGTGCCCGATGAAGTGGCCGCCGCCTATGGCCGCAACCAACAATTCGGCACCGATTACATCATCCCCGCGCCGTTCGATCCGCGCCTGATGGAGGTGGTCTCCTCCGCGGTCGCCAAGGCGGCAATGGATACCGGCGTTGCTCAGGCGCCGATCGCGGATTTTGCCGCTTACGAGCATTCCTTGAAGGCGCGTCTCAATCCCACAACTGCCGCGCTCACCAATATCTACTCGATGGCGCGCAACAATCCGCGCAAGATGGTGTTCGCCGAAGCCGAAGAAGAAATTGCCCTGCGCGCCGCGATCCAGTTCCGCGATTTCGGCTATGGCGAACCGATCCTGGTTGGCCGCACCGAGAAAGTTCGCGAGAAGCTGATTGAGCTCGCCGTCGATGACCCCGACAGCTACCGGATCGAGAATTCGATCACTTCGGAGCACGTCCCGGCGATGAACGAATATCTCTACAAGCGGCTGCAACGGCGCGGATACACCGAGCGCGATGTGCAGCGCATGGTCAATCAGGAGCGCAACGTGTTTGCCGCGCTGCTCGTGGCGCTGGGCGAGGGCGATGGCTTGATCACCGGCCTGACCCGTACTTTCAGCCAGACCGCGCGCGAAATCGGCCGTGTCATTGGCCCGAAGGAGGGCGCGACCAATTTCGGCATGCACATGGTGCTGGGCAAGAACCACACGACTTTCCTTGCCGATACAACGATCAACGAACGCCCCGAAGCGCCCGAGCTGGTGCAGATCGCCAAGGAAGCTGCGGCCGTCGCGCGGCGCATGGGGCATGAGCCGCGCGTGGCTTTCCTGTCATATTCCACCTTCGGCAATCCGGCAGGCCAATGGCTGGGCAGGATCCGCGAATCTGTCGCCATTCTCGACGCCGAGGATCCCGGCTTCGAGTATGAAGGCGAGATGGCCCCCGATGCCGCGCTCAATCCCAAGGTCATGGCGCTTTATCCCTTCAGCCGCCTGTCGGGCCCGGCCAATGTGCTGATCATGCCGGGGCTGCAAAGCGCCAATCTCTCAGCCAAGCTGCTGCGCGAGCTAAGCGGCGATACGGTTATCGGCCCTATCCTCATCGGCTCGGAAAAGCCGGTACAGATTGCCCCGATGACGTCGATCGCACCGGACATCCTCACGCTGGCCGTGCTGGCAAGTGCAGGTATTGTCGGCTGAATTCATAGGTTTGCTGCGCGTATCGGCACGGTTCAGACAGGCTTCGACAAACTGATACAATTGCTTGCGAGATTCGCGAGGATCATTGCGCTATCCAGTTGATCAGGAGATGAAGCGATGACTGGACGATTTTCTATTGCGCAGGACCGGTTCGGCCTTGGCGCACACCCTGATCAGCGCATCGCAGGCGATCCACAGGAATGGCTTCTCGCGCAGCTTGACCTCTATTATGCAGCACCAGCGGTGATTGCGCGACAGCCCGGCAGCATCGAGATGGTCGGGCGCATCATCGAATATCGCCGAACACGCGCAGAAATGCGCCGCGAGCCGCAGGCGGATCGCGGTGACGATGCCATGATGGCAGGCGGCGAAGTGAACATGGAAGTTGATGAGCGCGACGCAGAGCGGCGCGACCTGCGCACCGCCTATGCGCAGGGTGCAGCGGCGCGCATCTCCAGCGCATTGACAACGCCGGCCCCCTTTGCCGAACGCATGGTCCATTTCTGGGCCAATCATTTTGCCATCTCGGCTGACAAGGCCACGGTGACACCGCTTGCTGCGTCGTATGAATTCGAAGCGATCCGGCCCCATGTGCTGGGCTCATTCAAAGACCTGCTGAAGGCCGCCGTGTTGCACCCGGCCATGCTCAATTATCTCGATCAGGCGCAATCGACCGGCCCGGCGAGCGAAGCCGCGGTCCGTTACGCCAATCGCCGGAGGCGTGCAGGCAATGAGCGTGAGCTCGGCCTCAACGAAAACCTCGCCCGCGAAATCTTGGAACTGCACACACTTGGCGTGCGCAGCGGATACAGCCAGGCGGATGTGACCGAGTTCGCCCGTGCCCTGACTGGCTGGACGATCAGTGGGTTTGTGGGTGGCCGCAATACCCGCAATCTGGGCGCAGCGCAGGGCGAGGTTGTTTTCGCCGATCTCCTGCACGAGCCCGGCGCGCGCATGATCATGGGCAAACGCTACGGCGAAGATGGACCTGAGCAGTCGCTCGCGATCATCGAGGATCTGGCGAAACATCCCGCGACCGCGCGTTTCATCGCCACCAAGCTGGCGCGCCATTTCGCGGCGGACGAACCGCCAGCTGCGATGATCACCCGGCTTGAGGAAGCCTATCTGCGCAGCGATGGCGATTTGCCGACGATCTATCATGCGCTGATCACCTCGCCCGAGCCGTGGGCCGAGCCCAACGCCAAGTTCCGCAATCCGTGGGACTGGGCAATTGCCTCGCTGCGCGCTGTCGGGCTGGCCGAACTGCCCGGGCGCCGTGCTGCCTTGAGCACGTTCGAGCAGCTTGGCCAGCCGGTCTGGAAGCCGGGCAGTCCGGCGGGCTTTGCCGATCTGGCCAGCGAATGGGCCGGGCCGGGTGCCTTGATCGCGCGCGTCGAAGTGGCCCAGCAGATCGCCGGGCGCGTGGGCAACCGGCTCGATGCGCGGCAAGTTGCAAGCGATGTGCTTGGCGACAAGCTCAATGCCGAAACACTGCAGGCGATCAGCCGCTCGGAAAGCCCCTCGACGGGCCTCGCGCTGATGATCGCCAGCCCCGAATTCATGCGGAGATAGTGCCATGACGTTTCTTCTTTCGCGCCGCGGCCTCCTTGGGGCAGCCGGTTTGGCCGGCGTTGTCGCCACTCTTCCGGGCATGGCTTTCGCGCAGGCCGCCACGGCCAAGCGGCTGGTCTTCGTGATCCAGCGCGGCGCGGCTGACGGGCTTGCGATCATGCCTCCCCTGGGCGATCCGGCGCTCATGGACCTGCGCGCCGCGCTGACCGAAACTTCCGCGACACCGCTCGATGCGATGTTTGCGCTGCATCCCTCGCTCGGCTTCGTAAGCCAGATGTTCGCCACCGGGCAAGCGCGCGGCTATCACGCCATCGCCACAGATTACCGCAACCGCTCGCACTTCGATGGGCAGAACGTCCTCGAGAGCGGAGCGAGCCGCCCTTACGAATTGCCCACCGGATGGATGGGGCGCCTCCTGCCTTTGTTGAGCGCGGACGATGCGCGCGCTCTGGCGATGGTCCCGGCGGTCCCGCTCGCCCTGCGCGGTGAGATGACCGTATCGACCTATGCCAACAATCGCCTGCCCGATGCGAGCGAAGATCTGATGCAGCGCCTCACCTTGCTCTACGAGGCCGACAGCGAGTTGGCGCCCTTGTGGACCGAGGCGGTCAAGACCAAGGAGATGGCGGGCGACATCGGCGGCAACAATGGCCGCAATGGCGGCGAGCTGGGCAAGCTGGCGGCGGCGCTCATGACCGGACCCGAAGCCGCGCGCGTGATGATGATCGAAACCGGCGGCTGGGATACGCATTCGGCGCAGCAGCGTCGCTTGTCGCAGCAACTCACCGGCCTCGACAGCCTGCTTGGCGAGCTGAAAACCGGCCTTGGCGATGCCTGGGCGGATACGCTGGTAATCGTGGCGACCGAATTCGGGCGCACCGCAGCGATCAACGGCACCGGCGGCTCGGATCATGGCACGGCCTCTGCCGCGCTGGTGCTCGGCGGAAATCTGGGCCCGGGCGAGAAGGTCATCGCCGATTGGCCGGGCCTTGCAGCAGGCAAGCTCTTTGAGGGCCGCGATCTGGCTCCCACCATGCATTTCGCGCAAATGGCGACCGCCGAACTCGCGCGCCATTACCGACTCGATCCCGAACGCGTGAACGCGATTTTCCGGGCCTGAATCACTGTGGCAGATCGGCACCGGTGACCGCAAAAATCGATCCAGCCCGGCCTGCCTCAGAGCAAAGCCAAATGCAGTAATTCCCAGTCAATTAAAGCCCTTACTTGGGCGCGGCCGCGCCCTTTTGGCACTTTTACGTGCGTTTTAGGGCCTTTGGCAGGCTAAATTAGGGCTCTGGCGCACCTCAGGCTTCGCTCGGATGGCCTCGGGCCGGAAATTTTTGATCGTTTGTGCGAGCCCCGCCACAGAGCCCAGGTTAAACGCGCATGCACAATCATTATTGACAATGTTTGATCACAGTTTACCGGAGGAACCCTGCAGTCTCAGGCATAGAACCGGGGCTTAGGGGAGAAATGCTGTGAACAGAGTGGTTTGTACTGGTTTTACTGCGTCGGCGCGCCGAGGCCTCATGTATTCGTCCTCGCTATTAGGCATGGCGCTTGTGGCGGTTTCCGCTCAGGCGCAAGCCGTGCAAGCTCAGCAAAACGTGCAGGTTGCCGCCAATCAGGCGGCTCCCGCGGGCGATACCATTGTCGTCAGCGGCATCCGGGCCAGCCTTGAGGATGCGCTTGAAATCCGCCGTAACGCGGACGTTATCCTTGATGGTATCTCGGCTGACGATATCGGCTCAACGCCCGACCTGAACCTTGGCGAAGCGCTGCAGCGCATCCCCGGCGTCCAGATCAACCGCGAAGAGGAACGCCGCAACGCATCGATCTCGGTTCGCGGTCTTCCGGGCCGCTTCACCAAGACCTTGGTTCAGGGCCAGAGCATCGCATCGACCACGCGCGGCAACAATACCGGCAACCCGTTCGGCATTTTCGATTCGTCGATTTTCAACGGCGCCAACGTGATCAAGTCGTTCACGGCTGATACGCCTTCGGGCGGTCTGGCCGCCGTGGTCGATCTGCGCATCAACGGCGCTTTGCGGCGCAAGGAAGGTTTGGTCCTGCGCGCCGAACTCGGTCATGAAGAAACAACCGAGGACATCAACCCCAGCTATTTCGTACAGTTCGCCAAGAAGCTCAGTGATAATTTTGGCGTATATGCGACCGGCGCATATTCGGATCAGAGCTTCCGCCGCGACACGGTGCGGATCAACGGTTATACTGCGTTCACGCAGCAAGTGACCTGTAATCCTACGCCCGCCGCCCCCACTCCGCCCACGCAATGCGCGAACAATGCTGTTGTAACGCCTGCTCGGCAGCAGCAGCTTT
>DAIQNS010000008.1:0-672 GCA_036788315.1 Alteraurantiacibacter sp.
GCACCAGCGCGAGAAGCATCCCGCCCGACTGCACATCGCGCGGCCAGTTTGCCGCGACAAAGGGCGAATAGGCCGCGCCCGCGCGCTCGCGCAGCTGATCCATGAGCCGGTTCGAGAAGATTTCGGCGAGAAGATCGAGTTTGCGCGACTGCGTGATTCCCGAGGATCCGCCGCCGGTGGGCCAGGCAATCACGGCAGCGGCTTGATCGCTGTCGCCGCTGTGCACGAGGCGCAGCGGTTCGGCATTGGCTGCGGGGAAAGCGAGGCCGCGCGCCAACTCGGCTTCGGACGCAGGCTCACGCGGGGGCAGCGCGCCAAATGTCTCGGCGAGCATGGCGATGGTGGCTTCCTTGTCGATATCGCCAAACACCGCCACTTCAAGCGGACCTTGCACCAAGAGACGCGACCAGACCTCGCGGAAGCGCGCCGCAGTGGCACCATCGATCGTCGCCGGGTCGGGCGTAGCAAAACGCGCATCGCGGTCGCGCAGGATCCAGTCGAGATCGCGGTTGAGCACGCCGGTGGGGTTGGAATCGTAAGACGCATAGGCGAGCTTCGCGCTGGCCTTGGCGCGCTCGAAAGGCGCCTCGTCCCAGCGCGGCATCGCCAGCTTGGCGGCAAACAGATAAAGCTGGCCTGCCACATCACTGGGGCGGGTTTGCGCCGTAAAGG
>DAIQNS010000008.1:682-8409 GCA_036788315.1 Alteraurantiacibacter sp.
ATCCTCGGCTCTTGTGACACCCTCGAAGACGAAGGCGCCATCCTCGATCCGGAGGCCGAAGGACATCTTGCGCCCGGCGGCAATGGCATCGAGCTCATTCTGGCCAAGCGGCCCGATCCCGGCATTGACAAGCGCGTTCTGGCCAAGCGTCGCATACACGGCATCCTGCGCATCAATCGCGCGCAGACCCGCGCCGAACCGCACCCGCACGGTCACGCGCCCGGGCTCGTTCCCGCGATTGAACAGAAGCGCGCGAACGCCGTTTTCGAACTGGACGAGCTCGGTGTAATCATTGCCCATAAACTGGCGCGAAACCGGCGCGGCGGGCGTGCCGATGGGCGGCAGGCTGGCAAAATCGACTGCTTCGGCATCATCGCGCGCATCGGCAAAAGCCTCTGCCGGAGCGGCAAGCGCAGCGCGCAGGGCTTCGGGCGTCGCTTCGCCCGCTTGCGGAGTGATCATCACCGAGCGGATCACCTCGCCGCGGAAAATCCGCTGGGTTGCGGCGAACAATTGGTCGGGCGTGAACCGGTCCTCCATCGAGCGGAATACGCTCAGGAACGTCTCGGGCGCAGCGACAGCTTCGCGAATGTCGACCGCATTGACCACATCGTCGGCCAATTGCCGCCCGGCCTGAATGCGCGCCTGTTCGACCATGTTGACAAAGCTGATGTCGATAGCCGAAGCCGCGCGATTGATCTCGACCTGGCTCGGCGGCGCTTCCAAAGCATCGGCGATCACTCCGCGCACATCGGCGAGAGCAGCCTGCCAATTGGTGTCGAGCGGCGCGAAGGCGACAAAAGTGCCATCGGCCGAGCGGCTGATCTTGTCGCGGCTGACCTGTGCAAACAGAAACTTGCCGCCATCGCGCGCACGATTTTCGAGCCGCCGGTTGACGATCGAAGCTGCCAGCGCTTCGAGCAGCACGCCGCGATTGTATTCCAGATTGTCGACCACCTCGATCCACGGGCGCATGATCGCATAGGTGAGCATGCGCGGCGCGCCGTTCTCGACGATCACATCGGTTGCGCCGACCGGGTTTTCAGGGTCAGCTCCGGCGGGGGCGACGGGCTGACCGAAATCGGGCGCGGGCGTAAGCGAGCCCTTGCCCTTCCAGTCGCCGAAATTGTCCTCGATCAGCCGGGCCAGCACTTGCACATCGGCATCGCCGACCAGCACGACCACGGCATTTTCCGGGCGATACCAGCGACCGTGGAACGCGCGCACCGCCTTGGCCGTCGCGCCTTCGAGCGTTTCCACAGTCCCGATGGGGCTGCGCTCGGCAAGCCTTTGCCCGTCGAACAGCACTTGCCGCGTGCCTTCGCCGATGCGCCGATTGGGCCCGGCTTGTTCGCGCCTTTCGGACAGGACAATCGGCACGTCAGCGGCAAGATTGGCTTTGCTCAAGGCCGGTTCGCGGATCATCCCGGCAAAGCCGCGCACGCTTTCTTCGAGGCTTTCGCGGCGTACATTGGGCAAGGTCAGCTTGTAGACGGTGTGCGTCGGGCTGGTTTCGGCATTGGTATCGCTGCCCAATTGCGCGCCCAGTCGCTGAAAATGCGGGATCGCCTCGCCCGGGCCGAAATCGCGCGATTCGCGGAAAGTGAGATGCTCGACCAGATGAGCAAAGCCGCGTTCGCTGTCGCGTTCATGCAAGGAACCTGCATCGATACGCACGCGCATCGAAATTTCGCAGGGCGGAACCCCGTTCTCGCGCACGGCATAACGCAGCCCGTTGGGCAATTCGCCCATCAGCCAGCCGCCATCGACCGGAATATCAGTGCCGCGATAGATCCACGGATCATCTGGCTGCGTATATTCGGGCGGCGCATCGTCCGGGCCGGGAAGCACCGGGCACGCCAGCGCCAGGGCAGGCGCAAACAGCAGGGAAAGCGGAGCAAGAGCGCTGGCAAAGCGCGAGAAAATCGACATGCGGCAATAAGTGGGCATGAACCCATGAAGGTCAAATGAATAGCGGCACAGTTTTGCTTGGCCTGCGCGCAGCATGTCTGGCTTGTTTCACCGCATTTGCATGCTTACATGCCCGTCATGTTCATCGAAACCGAAACCACGCCCAATCCCTCCACGCGCAAATTCCTGCCCGGTCGCCAGGTCATGCCCAGCGGAACGCGCGATTTTGCAACGCCCGAAGAGGCCGAGGCCTCGCCTCTAGCGCAGACATTGTTCGATACAGGCGATGTGACGGGGGTTTTCTTTGGGTATGATTTCGTCTCGGTCACCGCCGGGCCGGGGGTCGACTGGAACGACCTCAAGCCGCAGGTGGTCGCTGTCCTGCTCGATCATTTCGTGTCCGAAGCGCCGCTTTTTGCCGCAGGCAGCGCAAGCGGGATCGCGGTCCCGGGCGAGGACGATGGCGCTGATGTCGAAGATGACGAAGGCACCGAGGACATTGTCGCCCAGATCAAGGAACTGATCGAGACGCGCGTGCGCCCCGCTGTTGCCAGCGATGGCGGCGATATCCGCTATCGCGGGTTTCGCAGCGGCGTCGTGTATCTGCAGATGCAGGGCGCGTGTTCGGGCTGTCCCAGCTCTGCCGCCACGCTCAAGCAGGGCATCGAAGGCCTGCTAAGGCATTATGTGCCCGAGGTCAGTGAAGTGCGCGCTGCCTGATCCACTTGCGGGAGCCTGCCCCAATGTCCGAGCCTCTTTCCACTGCCGCGCTTGACCAGCTGTTCAACGCGGCGCGCACCTTTTCGCACTGGCTCGACAAGGATGTGAGCGAGGAGCAAATCCGCGCCATCCACGAGCTTGTCAAAATGGCTCCCACCTCGGCCAATCAGCAGCCCGGCCGCTATGTCTGGTGCAAATCGGATGCGGCGAAGGAACGGCTCGCGGCCTGTGCGGCGGCGGGCAACAAGCAGCAGATCCTCACCGCCCCCGTGTGCGTGGTGATCGGTTACGATCTGGAATTTCACGAGCAATTGCCCTGGCTCTATCCGCATACCGATGCGCGCAGCTGGTTCACCGGCGATGCCGAGGCACGCCGCGAGAGCGCGTTTCGCAATGGCACATTGCAGGGCGCTTACCTGATCATGGCAGCGCGCGCGCTCGGCCTTGATTGCGGACCGATGTCGGGCTTTGATCTCGATGCGGCAACCGCAGAATTCTTTGCCGATGAACCCAATCACCGGGCCAATTTCATCTGCTCGATCGGCTATGGCAATCGCGAAAGATTGCATGGGCGCAGCCCGCGCCCCGATTTCGGCACGTTCAACACTATCGCCTGATCGGCGCGGTTCGGGTATGCTGCGCTCGTGAGAACACTGGCTATCGAATGTGCAACCGAAGCCTGTTCTGTGGCGCTGTTTGACGGCGCACAGCTTGTTGCGGGCAGCCATGAAGTGCTCGGGCGCGGCCATGCCGAACATCTGGTGCCGATGATCGCGCAATTGCCCGGCAAGGGGCAAGCGCAGCGCATTCTGGTATCGCGCGGCCCCGGCAGTTTTACCGGCGTGCGCATCGGCATTGCCGCGGCGCAGGCGCTGGCTCTGGCGTGGAAGGCGCAGGTGCTTGGCTATCCCGCACTTTCGCTCGTAGCCGCCATGGCGCGCAAGGCGCATCCCGGACAAGCGGTGACCGTGTGCATGACAGGCGGGCACGGCGAATGGTTCGTGCAGGATTTTTCGGCTGATGGATTGCCCGAGGGCGATGCGGTATCGCTGGCCCCCGAGGCTGCCGCAGCGCGAGCAAGCCACGCTGCCATCGCCGGAAGCAAGGCGGCGGATCTGGCGCAAATGCTCGGCCAGACAGAGCGGCTGGCCGGCGAAAATCTGCCCGATGCGCGCGAGGCCATGCTGCTTCCCGCAGCGATCCTGACCTCCGATCTCACGCCCGTCTACGGGCGCGGCCCCGACGCGCAGCCAGCGCGACCGCGCCCCGCAAGTCAGAAAAGTCAGTCGCCTGAATGATGGACCCGGTCGATGGCATCATGCAGGTCATGCAAGAGGCTTTCGACCCGGCTTACGGCGAAGCATGGACAAGGGCGCAGGTGTCCGATGCGCTTGTGCTGCCCAGCACGCATTACCGGCTTTCGGTGGCTGCCGATGATGGAGCGGACGGCGGCGTGGTACGCGGTTTCACCTTGTCACGCCATGCGGCCGACGAGGAAGAACTGCTGCTGATCGCGGTGCGGCCGCAATACCGCGCGCGCGGTATTGGCAGAGAGCTGCTGCAAGCCTTGTGCGCAGATGCAAAGCGGCGCGGCGTGCGGCATCTGTTTCTGGAGATGCGCGAGGGTAATCAGGCAGAGACTTTGTATCAATCACTTGGCTTTACATGCGTGGGCCGCCGCAAAGACTATTATCGCAGCGGCAATACGGGGCCGTTTGACGCGTTGACATTCAAATTTTTGCTGAAATGATTAACAATCATTGCTTCGGTGTGCTTTTTTCGGGTTGGTCTGCGGCATAAGGGTATTGCCTTGGCGCGGCGATTGTTTCAGGGCTTTTACATCGAGTGAAGGGATCAACCATCACCCACTGACAAGTTAGCCAAGAGGCAACTTGGGGTCGCGAATAGTGCAAGAGGATAAAAATGGACACCAGCACCAACAATAATGCGGATCTGCTGATCACGCTTACATCTGAAATAGTGACTTCGCATGTGGCAAATAACGAGACGAGCGTGGACGATGTTCCGACCCTGATCCGGAATGTCTATGGCGCGCTTGCGGGACTGAATGCCACGGTTGAAGTGGTGACACGGCCCGAGCCTGCGGTTTCGATCCGCTCCTCGATCAAGCCCGATTACATCGTCTGCCTTGAAGACGGCAAGAAGATGAAAATGCTCAAGCGGCATCTGATGACCGCCTATAACATGACGCCCGATCAATATCGCGAGCGCTGGGGCCTGCCCTCCGATTATCCGATGGTCGCGCCCAATTATGCCGAAAAGCGGCGTGAACTGGCCAAGAAGATCGGTCTTGGCCGCAAACCGGGACAAAGGCGCGGTCGCCGCAAGCCTGAGTAAAGCTCCGAAGGGAGGGCCCGGAGCTGAGGCACGGAGCTGAGGCGCACAGCTTCAACCGGGCCGTCCGGGGGCAAATCCGGTTCCGCGCTTGAGCCGGAAGCGCCCTGCCCCTATGTGATAGGCATGGGGTTTGACCCAAACTGCAAGCCAAGGGGCCAAGGGTGAATCAGCGAATAGATCTAGAAGCCCTCTGCGCCGAGCGCGGTCTCAGAATTACCGAGCAGCGGCGCGTGATCGCGCGCGTGCTTTCCAGCAGCGATGATCATCCCGATGTCGAACTGCTGCACGAGCGCGCTTCGGCCATCGACCCCAAGATTTCCATCGCCACTGTCTACCGCACCGTGCGCCTTTTCGAAGAGGCGGGCATTCTCGACCGCCACGATTTCGGCGATGGCCGCGCACGCTATGAAGCCGCGCCCGAAGCGCATCACGATCATCTGATCGATGTCGAAACGGGCAAAGTCGTGGAATTCGTCGATCCCGAACTGGAAGCGCTGCAGCGCCAGATTGCCGAGAAACTCGGGTATCGCCTCGTCGATCACCGCATGGAACTTTACGGCGTGCGCACCGATCGCGACGACAACAAGGCCTGAGGGCAAGACGTGAGGCGATACGCGTGACGCCTGAGCGCGCCGCAATCGCTGCGGGCGAAAAGCAACAGATCGGCCTCATGGGCTGGATACGCCTTGGCCTGCGCGCGCTCATGCTGATCGGCTTGCTGCTCGTGTTCGTGCCGCTGCATTACGCCTATCGCATCTTTGCCTATGGTTCGCCCTTCCCCAAATATTTCCTCAAGTTCGCCGCGCGCATCTGCGGTGCGCGGGCGCGGCGCGAGGGGACGGCTTTGCGCCGAGATGTGGTGTTCCTTGCCAATCATGTCAGCTGGCTCGACATTCTGACGCTGGCGGGCGCGAGCGGCACCGCGTTTGTCGCCAAGGCCGAGCTGGAAAAAGCGCCTGTCGTGGGCTGGCTCGCTTCGCTCAACCGCACCGTCTATGTCCAGCGCGAGGCGCGCATGAATGTGGCGGACCAGATCAACGCGGTGCGCGAGGCAATGGCCGACAATTGGTCGGTAACCATCTTTCCCGAAGGCACCACAACCGACGGGCAATCCCTGCTGCCGTTCAAGACCTCGATGCTCAAGCTGCTCGAGCCGCCGCCGCCGGGCGTACTGGTGCAGCCGGTGGTGATCGATTACGGCGCAGTCGCCGAGGAAATCGGCTGGATCGGCAACGAGAGCGGCGCGCACAACGCGCTGCGCATCCTCTCGCGCAAAGGCAGCTTTGATGTGACGCTGTTTTTCCTCGAACCCTTCGCCCCTGACGAGGATGGCGGGCGCAAACTCATCGCCGCACGCGCGCGCCACGCGATCGAAACCAAGCTTGCCGAACGGCTGGGCAAGGATTTGCGCGAATTCGCGATCGATGTGGCGCCGGTGCGCTATGTGGGCAAGCGGGCGGAAATCGGTCCAGCCTGATGGCAGATGTCGCGATCCCCGATGCGCTCGTTGCCGCCTGCGAGCGCAACGCCTTTGTCTGGCACCGGCAGAATCCCGAAGCGGTAGAGGCAGCGTTCGACAGTCTGGCGCTGGCGAAGCGCGGCGAGTTCTTTGCCTTCACGAAACGCTATTGTCTGCAGTTCACTTCGCCAACGCTGCCTTTCGAATTGGTCGATTTCGTCGAATGTGACGGCGAGATTTCGGGACTGGTGGGCTATGCGCATGATGAGCTCGAAATTGCGAAAGACCTGATACCGATCTCACCTTACGAGGCGAGCTCGATCTACTGCGTGCGCGTCAGCGATGACAGCGTGATCCTTGTTGCCTGGAGCTATGAGATAGACAGCTGGGAAGAAGAGAGGCTCAGCGACAGCTTCTTCGCCTTCATGCTCGAGCATCTCTGACTGGAGCGCACCCCGGACACCTCCGTCAGGCCGCTGCCTGCAACTCCAGCATGCCCAGCGCTTCCTCGGCGGGGACCGAGGCGCTGTAGAAGAAGCCCTGCCCCAGCACGCAGCCGCCTTGCGTGAGGCGGCGGGCCTGCGCTTCGTTTTCCACGCCCTCGGCAATCACCTGCATCTCGCTTGTGCTGGCAATCGAGAGCACCGCATCGACAATGCTCCAGTTGAGCGTCGAATGTTCGTCTGCAACGAATGAACGGTCGATCTTGATCGTGTCGAAGCACAGCGTCTGGAGATGGCTGAAGGAGGAGTATCCGGTGCCAAAGTCATCGAGACTGATGCGCACGCCCAGCGCCTGAAGCTCCTGCGCCACGCGCACGGTCAATTCCCGGTTGGTGATCGCGGCATTTTCGGTGACTTCGATAACCAGTGCTCGCGGGTTGAGATTGGCGGCAAGGATTATGCTCTCCACCTGCGCGGCGAAATCGCCTTGCAGGAATTGCCCCGGCGTCACATTGACGCTGACGTGGAAAGGCTCTGCCTGCGGGCACGATCTCTGCCAGCTCGCGGCAGTTTCGCATGCCTCGCGCAAGACCCAGCTTCCCAGCGCGTTCATGAGCCCTGCATCCTGAACGACGGCAAGGAAATCATCAGGCATCACCAGCTCGTCGCCGCGCTGCCAGCGCACCAGCGCCTCGAAGCCGACAAGGCGGCGGTCGGCGATGTTCACGATCGGCTGATATTGCAGGACGAACTGCTCCTCGATCAGCGCGTGGCGCAATTGGGCTTCGAGCGCGATGCGTTCGAGCGCGGTGCTGCGCATGGCCTGATCGAAGATG
>DAIQNS010000008.1:8419-20889 GCA_036788315.1 Alteraurantiacibacter sp.
CCTCGTACATGGCCAATTCCGCATCGCGCGTGAGTTCGGCAGCTTCGCCATAGGTGCCATCATTGTGGGCGATGCCCAGACTGGCCATGGAACGAACCTCATTGGTCCCAATTGTATGGGCTTCGGCAAGGCATTCGTGGATGTCCGCGGCAATCTCCATGGCAATGTCGCAATGGCTCTCGCCTTCGACCAGGATCGCGAATTCATTGCCGCTCATCCGCGCGATCATGACATTGTCGGGCGCGCCGCTGAAAGGCGTTGTTGCATAGAATTCAACCGTATGGCGAAGCCGCGAAGTCATTTCCACCAGCAACAGGTCGCCTGCCATATGGCCCAGCGCATCATTGACCAGCTTGAGGCCATCCAGATTGATGTAGATGACCGAAATGGGCGCATATCCCCGCTTCCCCTGCCGCAGGTAAGCATCCTCGATGCTGCGCTCGAACAGGGCGCGGTTGGGCAAATCGGTCAGACGGTCGAACAGCGCGTTCTTGAGCAGTTTCTCTTCATTGAACCTGCGCTTGAAAACGCGGCCAATCTGCACGCCGATCTGGTTGAGCGTGGCGAGCAGTTGCGGGTCGGGCCGGGTTTCGGAACGATCGAAGAATTCCATCACCGCCACGATCCTGCGTCCCTGCAGCACCGGCACCGAGATGCTCGAGCGCAGATTGCAGCGCACCGCTTCCTGCTGCCGGCCGGAGCCGAAATTTCCCTGAATGTCGGGCGTCCAGACCGAGACCTTGTCGATCAGAAGCTTGCCCGGCGTCGAGGCGCAAGGCCATGCGACCATGCGGCTCGACAGCTCGGCAAAGGCCAGCATCCGGTCAGGCTCCTGCGCGTGCCAGAGGCCGCAGCCTTCGAGCCGGATATCCCCGCTCGTGCCATGCACCAGCAGCACATTGGCGAGCGACCAGTCATTGGCGCGCACGATCTCGGCAATTGCGAAGCGCAGCGTCTCCATCGGGTCCGCGCTGCGGTTGGCGGCATCGGCGATGGCGCACAGCAGTTCGAACCGCTGGTTGGCGAGGTAGGCGTCGCGCAATCCGCTTTCGGCAATGGCTTCGGATTGCAGGCGGATCTGGCGCTCACGCTGCAATTGGCGTTCGAGCCTTTCGCAGCGTTCCTGCACGCTTTGGTCAAACACCTGTGTCGCGGGTTGGACGCTCATTATTGCCAGCTCACCACGAGCTGGCACGATGGCGCCCCGTCATGCATGCAGGCGGGCTGATCGAAGCTCACGCTCTCGCCGTAATGCGCGGCCACGCCTTCGACAAAGCCGTGCGCCAGATCGCACATCTTGCGCGGCGAGGAATAGCCAAGAGTGATTGTGTCGGGCGTTTCGACGAAGTGGAAATGCGGGCACGAGGCCCCTGCGTAAAGCTTGCGCACTTCGGGATGGATGATCGTATTGACCGAAAGGATCAGGCTGCGCGCGTCCGGGGCGACTTGGAAGAAAGCGGGATAGCGCTCGGCCAGCTTGGGCAAGGCCTGCACGCCAAACCAGTGCAGCAACGTTCGAACCGGCGTCCCGGTCAGCGCCGAGGCCGCTTCCACGAGCGCGATGAGCTGTTCATCGGGATAGCTGCCGAGCGAAGTATAGATGCCATCGGACCGTGCCGCGAGCAGCAGCGCGTCCCAGGCGGCGTCACCGTGCTGCTCGCTTACCACTTCCTCGAGCAGATTGAAAATGACGCCCTTCATCGCATGGTCCCGGTTGTTCTGACAGACATTGGGATCGGCTATGTTCGTGGCACTTGAAGCTGCGGCTTACGATGAGCTACGCAGAACTACGCATTTCTCTTTGTGGTACAGGTCGCGCGGCGCCTTTCGCGCTTCCCCTTCACCCGCAGCGCAAACTCGGCTAAGCGCCGCCGCCTGATGAAAGCGAAACTCCCCCCGCAAAGCCCGCCGCGCACTTACCGCGTCAAAAGCTTCGGCTGCCAGATGAATGTCTATGATGGCGAACGCATGGGCGAGCTGCTCGAAGCGCAGGGAATTGCCCCTGCCGCCGAGGGCGAGGACGCCGATCTGGTGGTGCTCAACACCTGCCACATCCGCGAAAAGGCAACCGAGAAGGTCTATTCCGACATCGGCCGGATCGAGAAGGCCGGACGCCTTGCGGGCAAGCAGCCGATGATTGCGGTTGCAGGCTGTGTTGCGCAGGCCGAGGGCGAGGAGATCATGGCGCGCAAGCCAGCGGTCGGCATGGTCGTTGGCCCGCAAGCCTATCACCGGCTCGGCGATATGGTCACGCGCGCGGCGAGGGGCGAACGTTCGACCGATACCGACATGCCCGAGGATGCGAAATTCGCCGCGCTCCCCGCGCGCCGCAAGGTTGCGCCAAGCGCGTTTCTCACGGTGCAGGAAGGATGCGACAAATTCTGCACCTATTGCGTCGTGCCCTATACGCGCGGCGCGGAAATATCACGCCCTTACAGCGATTTGCTTCGCGAAGGTGAGAGACTGGCCGAAGCAGGCGCGCGCGAGATCACTCTGCTCGGCCAGAACGTCAATGCCTGGCGCGGCGAGGATGACAAGGGCCGCAGCGTGGGCCTCGATGGTCTGATCCGCCAGCTTGCCCGCCTGCCCGATTTGCAGCGCATCCGCTACACCACCAGCCACCCCAACGACATGACGCCGGGCCTGATCGCGGCCCATGGCGAGGTGGACAAGCTGATGCCCTATCTGCATCTGCCGGTGCAAAGCGGCTCTGACCGGGTGCTGAAAGCGATGAACCGCAGCCACACCGCGGAAAGCTATCTCAAGCTGCTCGAACAGTTCCGCAGCGTGCGGCCCGATATTGCGCTCTCGGGCGATTTCATTGTCGGCTTTCCGGGCGAAACCGAGGCCGAGTTTGCCGAAACGCTGGCGCTGATCGATGCGGTCAAATATGCCGCCGCCTTCAGCTTCAAATATTCCCCCCGCCCCGGCACGCCCGCCGCCACCATGGACGGCCAGATCGCGCCCGAGATCATGGACGAGCGCCTGCAACGCCTGCAAGCCGCGCTCGGCCGCCACCAGCTCGCGTTCAATGCGGCGAGCGTTGGCAAGACCTGCGACGTGCTGATCGAACGCAAGGGCCGCCGCCCGGGCCAGTGGCTCGGCAAATCGCCCTGGCTGCAATCGGTGTTCTTCGAGGAAGAGCTCGCGATCGGCGACATGGTGCGCGCAGAGCTGGTGCAGGCGGGACCGAGCTCGCTCGCGGGGCGGTTGGTGGAGCGAGCACTCCCCTGACAATCGTCATTGCGAGGAGCCGGAGGCGACGCGGCAATCCAGAGCGTCGTGCGAGACGCCCTAGATTGCTTCGCGCCGCTCGCAATGACGAAACTCGTCAATCAAAGTCACTTCAATGACTTTCCACCGCCATCTCACCGCAGCCCGCTTGTCAGCGGCCCCTTGCGGCCTATCTTGAGGTCATCACCGACTCCGAAAGGAACGAATGGCCCGCAAGTCTGCTCCTGTCGCTGCCCGCTTCAGCGATACTGATCACCCCGAGGATCGCCGCGATGCATCGCGCCGGGCCCGAATGGAAATCGCTTTCGATCACGCAGCCACGCTGGGAATGTTGTTCGGACAGTTCGACGCCAATCTGGTCCAGATCGAAAACCGGCTCGGCGTCTATATTGGGGCGCGGGGCAACAAGGTGGTGATCGAAGGCGCGGCGCAGAATGTCGGCCGGGCACGCGATGTGCTCACCAAGATGCACGAGAAACTGCTCACCGGGGAAGAGATGGACGCAGGCGCCATCGACGCGCTCATTGCGATGACCGACGAGCCCTTGCTCGAAGGCATTATCACAGGCGACGCCAAAGTCCCCGCGATCATGATCCGCACGCGCAAGAAAACCATCGTCCCGCGCAGCGTGATGCAGGGCGAATACATGCGCCAGCTTGCCAGCCATGACGTGATCTTCGCGCTCGGCCCGGCAGGTACGGGCAAGACCTATATCGCGGTGGCGCAGGCGGTCAGCCAGTTGATCACCGGCAGCGTGCAGCGCCTGATCCTCAGCCGTCCGGCGGTGGAAGCGGGCGAAAAGCTGGGCTTTCTGCCCGGCGACATGAAAGAGAAGGTCGATCCCTATCTTCGCCCTTTGTATGATGCACTCTACGACACGATGCCGCCCGAACAGGTCGAGCGGCGGCTGGCCTCGGGCGAGATCGAAATTGCACCGATTGCCTTCATGCGCGGGCGCACACTCGCCGATGCTTTCGTGATCCTCGACGAGGCGCAGAATACCACGCGCGAGCAGATGAAGATGTTCCTCACCCGCTTTGGCCAGAACAGCCGCATGGTGGTGTGCGGCGACCCCAAGCAGGTCGACATCCCCGGCGGCGACCGCATGAGCGGCCTTGCCGATGCGGTCGAACGGCTCGAAGGGATCGAAGGCATCGGCGTCACGCGCTTCGGCATTGCTGACGTGGTGCGCCACCCGATCGTGGGGCGGATCGTGGAAGCTTACGAGGGGCCTGACGCCTGATCTCTGGCGAGCCGGGCGCAGCGCCGATCAGCGCGCCGGCTGCGGATTGAGCAGGCGCAAGCGATAATCTTCGAGCAATTCTGCAAGCAGGCGCGCCGCGCGGTCACTCAGGCGCAGGAACGAGCGGCGCTTGTCCTCGGGATCGGGCACCCGCACGAGCGTGCCGCTCTCGATCATCTTGTCGATATAGCGCAATGCCGTGGTGGCCGGCACGCGTGAGGCAATGCACAGCGAGGTCACCGAAACCTGACGATGTTCTGCGCGCGCAACCGCCAGATCAAGCATCATGTCCCAGGCCGGATCGGCGAACAGGTCGGTATTGAACACTTCCTCACGCCGGGCGCGCAGCGCGAGAATGCTTTTCACGAAATGCGGATCAGGCAGCATCGGCTTGCTGCGCCGAAAGCTCTCTCTTTCGATTTGCGAAGCGGTGAACTCGGATCGGATGGACGCCTCGTCGAAAGCGAATACGGACTCTTCCGAGACCGTCTTCTGGCGCAAGCGCTCAACCACCAGATCTGCCAGACGATCGGCAAGGAGTGACAAGTCGGCACTGGCGAGAAGGGGGTGATCCGCATTGCTCATGGACGGCAATTACCCACCCCGTGAAAGGTCCATGTCCTTGAAATAAACTTCTTTGTCCCCTTTCGGAACTACGTGCTGCGAAATTTGTTCGCGAAGAATGAAAACCATTTCTCATGCTATCGCCCGGGCCCGCGAAACCAGCACCCTGCTCGAAATTGTAAGGCAAGCTGCAGGCGCGCAGGGCGCCGCGCGGCATAGCTATCATCTGAGCCCGCGCCTCAGCAGCCAGACGGGCAAGGAAACGCAGGTGAGCTATGCGGGCTTCAGCGAAAAATGGATTTCCCTCTACAATTCGTCAAAATTCCGGCTGCACGATCCGATCCCCGACACGGTCCTCAAGGTCGGCAAACCGATGACCTGGTTCGATGCACTGATCGAGAATGGCGAAAGCGCGGACACCAGATCGTTCTTCAAGCTGCTTGTCAGCCATGGTTTGATTTATGGCATCGGCATCCCGCTCTATGGCCCGCGCGCGCGCCATGCCTACTCCTCTTTTGGGTTCAATAGCCCCGATTACCTGCAGAACGATGAACTCATCTCCTATCTTCAATCGATAATGCAGGCTGGCCATCTGCGCATCTGCGAGCTTATCGACAAGGATCGCCCGCATGAACGGATTGCCTTGAGCGAAAGGGAAGCTCAGGTTCTGACTTTGGTCGCCAAAGGCCACACCGGTGCGACTATCGCGCAAAAACTGGACGTTTCGAAAGAGACTGTGGCGACATATGTGGATCGTGCCGCAACCAAGCTGGGCACGAAGGGGCGCGTGTCTTGCGTGGTTACCGCGCTCAGCATGGGTCTGATCCACCTCTGAAGGTGCCGCGGCTTCTCTGGTGTGCGAGAGTGTCGAAGGTGGCTGTTCCTCCCCCCGATTGCCGCCTATCGAGGGATCGATGAAGCTTGAAACCGACATCGAGAGCTGGCCCGGCGGCGACTGGGCAGCACTGGCGCTGCGCGCGCTGGGCGCTGCCACCAAAATCGAGCCTGTGCTCGCCAACGACAGGCTTGAAACCTCGCTCCTGTTCACCAGCGACGAGGAAGTGCATGCGCTCAACCGCGAATGGCGCGGCAAGGACAAGCCTACCAATGTGCTCTCCTTCCCTATGTTGACACGCTCGGAACTGCTCGCACTCGCGCCCTCCGGCCCGCCGATCATGCTGGGCGATCTGGCGCTGGCGCATGAAACATGCGCGCATGAAGCCGCGCAAAAGCAGATTCCGCTTGAAAATCACGCCGCGCATCTCATCATTCATGGTCTGTTGCATCTGGCGGGTCATGATCATGAGACATCGCCTGCAGATGCAAGGGCAATGGAAGCACTGGAAATCACCGCACTTGCGTCTATGGGCATTACAGACCCATATAGGGACCACGACACCATCTAGGGGACAAACCGGGCCATGCCCGAAAACGACAGAACTGATGCCTCTCAATCAGGAGAGGCAGAGAGTAGCGAAGGCGGCGGATTGTGGAAGACCATCCGGGGCCTGTTCGACAACGGCGCAGACACATCGCTGCGTGCCCAGCTTGAAGAAGCGATCGACGAGCATGAGGACGAGGCCGCCAGCAATGGCGACAAGCGCGATCATGTGCCCAATCCTGACGATCTGTCGGCGGTTGAGGTCACCATGCTCAAGAACCTGCTGCATTTCAGCGACCACGATGCCGATGACGTGGCGATCCCGCGTTCGGAGATCATCGCGGTGCGCTCGGATGCAAGCTGGAAGGAGCTGATCGAGCTGTTTGCCGAGCACGGCCATTCGCGCCTGCCGGTGTACCGCGATCAGCTCGACGAGGTGATCGGGATGATGCACATCAAGGACATCTTCCCGTTCCTCGCGCTCGGCAAGCCGCCGCCGTCGGACTGGACCATCCTCATGCGCCAGCCGCTCTATGTCCCGCAATCGCGCGGTGCGCTCGATGTGCTCGCGGACATGCGCAGCCGGCGCACACATCTGGCGATTGTGCTTGACGAGTTCTCGGGCACCGACGGGATGATCACGATCGAGGATCTGGTCGAGGAGATCGTGGGCGAGATCGAGGATGAGCATGACGAATTGCCGGTCGATCCGCTGATGCAGGTGGCCGACGGCGTGTGGGATGCCGAAGCGCGTATCGAGATCGAGGATCTCGCCGAGCGGGTGGGCGATCCGCGTCTTGCCGAGATCGAGGAAGCGGTCGATACGCTTGGCGGGGTCGCTTTCGTGCTGGCGGGCGAAGTGCCGCAGCCCGGCCGCGTACTCGAACATCCCAGCGGCTGGACCATGGAAGTGCTCGATGGCAACGAGACTCACGTCAAACGGCTGCGGCTGCACCGGCCCAGCGACGAGGGCGAAGACGAAGCGCAATAGCCGCGCGTCGGCTAAAAGCCAGCGTTCTCAGGCATTCTCTCGCAATGTCAGAGGGATAATTGTGCGCTGCACCGTGAATTGTGCATTGCACGCACAAAAGGCTCGACAGCGAAGGCGTTAGGCCCACAATAGCGTGTCATGCGGCGTCTGCCTCCCCTTCGTGCACTCGAGGCCTTTGTGCGCGTGGTGCGTCTCGGATCAGCGAGAGCGGCCGCAACCGAGCTTGGCCTCTCGCCATCGGCCCTTTCGCGGCGCGTCACCAGCCTTGAGGAATTCACCGGAAAGAAGCTTTTTTCGCGTTCGGGCCAGGTCATGCGCCTGTCTGACGAGGGGCGCGCTTTCTATGACAATGTCACCCCGCATCTCGAAGCGCTGGCAGCGGCGGTGGAAGCGCAATCGGAGAACCTGCAACTTCTGCGCCTGCGCCTCGGCGTGATGCCGCTGTTCGGGACGCAGCGCCTTTTCCCGCGCCTTGGCGAATTGCGCGCAGCCTATCCACGCCTGCATCTCGACATCGACACCAGTGCGCATCTCAGCGACCGGGTCGGCGATACGCTCGATGCAGCGATCACCTTGATGAGCGAGCCGGATCCTTCGTTTCATGCCGTGCAACTCGACAACAACCGCGTCCATGCCATCGCCAGCAAGACGATTGCCGAACAGCTTGGCCCCGTGCCCGATCGCGAGAAACTGCAACAGCAGACTTTCCTGCTGCATACCGACATGCCCAAGAGTTTTGACGCCTGGCGCGCGGCTATCGGCTTTCCGGGTTTGCGGCCTGCGGCGGTCGATCATTACGATTCGGGCCAGCTCATCCTCGAAGCAGCCGCGCAGGGGCTTGGCATTGCCACCATGCATGACGATCATCTGGCGCGGAACAACGATCCGCGCCTGACCAAGCTGTTCGATATAACGGTCGAAAGCCCCTATTCGTACTGGTTCATCTGCCGTCCCGCCGATCTGGATGCCCGTCCGGTGCGGATCTTCCACGATTGGATCGTCACCGCCGGGCTTTAGTCCTCAGCGCAGATTTGCGGCATCTGCGCGCCGTAACCGGTCGGGCCGGGATGCGGCAGGGGCTTGCCATCGCCATCGCAAAACCGGTTGGCCAGCGGCGGCTGCACATTGTTGGCCGCGATCAGATCATGCGCGGCCTTATCCTGATAGGCGGCGATCCAGATTAGGCAATCGCCCAGCGGGCGCATCTTGTGATCGATCACCGAGGACGCGCCCGGATTGCAATCGAGGATAAAGGCATCGTGACCGGGAAAGTTCTTGCTCCGCCGCGCAAGCTGCAACAGCTCGCCGCGTTCGGAAATGGCCATGCGGTCAGCGGGCGGAGGATCCATGATGTCGGCGAAATGCGGCGAGGCATTGAATACCCGCAGCTTGACCCCCTCATTCTCCAGGGAAACCTGCGCGGCAATCGCGCCGCCCAGCGAATGGCCGGTAACCGAAATCGGCGTATCGACCATTCCCGCCTCATTGAGCTGACCCCGGAGCATGTGATAAAGCTGCACGCCGAGCATGCGCTGCGTTGTGCCGATATTGCCATGCCGCCAGTCGTTGAAGTCGCCAAACTCGGTCCCGCGGAAGGCAATGATGACTTCGGTCAGCTGGCCATTTTCGGTCCGGTCGAAAATGGCATAGGCAAAGCCGTACTTGTCATTGGGCACCTGCAACCGCATCGCGATGCCATCGGGCAATCGGGCATAGGTCTCATGGTCGGGCTCGTACGCATTTTGCGCCAACGGGGCATAATGATAGGCATCGCGCGCCATCTGCGCTGTGAAGTCGCACCATCCCCCCGGCAGCGCATGGCACGCGCTGCGGGCCTGCATGCCATCAGGCGAAACCGAGGTGCAGGCGCCCAGCGCGCCTGCCCCCATGATCGCAAGCCATCCCCCCCTGATGGCCATGCCGCGTCTCAGGCGACCACGGCTTTCACGATCTTGCCCGGCGCGCGCGGCGGCTCGCCCTTGGGCAGCGCGTCGACATGATCCATGCCCTCGGTCACTTCGCCCCAGACG
Organism: Alteraurantiacibacter sp.; assembly: GCA_036788315.1. GTDB lineage: Bacteria > Pseudomonadota > Alphaproteobacteria > Sphingomonadales > Sphingomonadaceae > Alteraurantiacibacter. Next base: position 17,863 of record DAIQNS010000008.1, read on the forward strand.
GTATATTGCCGGTCGAGGAAGCGGGCATCATCAAGGCAGATGAAGAACTGCGAATTGGCGCTGTTGGGATCCTGTGTGCGGGCCATTGAGCAGGCGCCGCGCGAATGCGGCGCATCGTTGAATTCGGCCTTGATATCGTCCCTGTCCGAGCCGCCCATTCCCGTCCCGGTCGGATCGCCGCCCTGCGCCATGAAGCCGTCGATCACGCGGTGGAACACCACACCATCGTAAAAGCCTTCGCTGGCCAGCTCGGTAATGCGTTCGACATGGCCGGGAGCCAGATCGGGGCGCAGCTTGATCACGACATCGCCGCCTTTTCCGTCTCCGCAATCGAGGGTGAATGTCAGTGTTTCAGCGGCCATCATGTTATCTCCTTCAAGAAAGTCGCCGCTGATATAGGCTGGCGCACGAGAATGTCACCCGCCCGCTTGATTTTGCGCAGCGTTGCAATAGACCGGCCCCGCGATGGCCGAGACCGATCTTGAGGACCGCGATGTCACTGCCCTGGCGCAAGGCGAGGGCGAGCAGTTCGACGAAGAGAACCGGCTGACCGCCAAATTCGTGCGCGAGGTGCGCAAGGCGCTCGACGCGGACGATGGCGCGCTTGTCTACCATCTGGTCGAGCCGCTGCACCCTGCCGATATTGCCGATCTGTTCGAATTGCTCGATCCGCCCGAGCGGCGCGAAATGGCGGGCGCGATCAACGACCTGATGTCGAGCGAGGTGATTGCCGAGCTCAACGATTACGTGCGCGAGGACATGGTCGAGGCGCTTCCCGCCGCGATGGTCGCCGAGATTGCCGAACGGCTCGATACCGACGATGCGGTCCAACTGATCGAGGATCTGGGCGAACCCGAACAGCGCGCAATTCTCGCCGAGCTTGACCCCGAAGACCGTGCGGCCATCGAAACCGCGCTTGCCTACCCCGAGGAATCGGCCGGACGCCTGATGCAGCGCGAACTGGTCGCGGTGCCCGAGCATATGACCGTCGGCGACCTTATCGATTACATGCGCGAACAGGACCAGCTGACGACCGAGTTCTGGGAAGTGTTCGTGGTCGATCCGCGCCACCGGCCCGTGGGCACGTGCCAGCTGTCGTGGGTGCTGAGAGCCCCGCGCCACATTGCGCTCAGCGACATCATGAAGCGCGACCAGACGTTGATCCCGGTCGATCTCGATCAGGAAGAAGTCGCGCTGCGGTTCCAGAAATACGCCTTGATTTCAGCCGCCGTGGTCGATGAGAACGGGCGGCTCGTCGGGCAGATGACGGTCGATGATATCGTCCACATCATTTCCGAGGAAGCGGGCGAGGATGCTCTCCTCATGAGCGGCGCGGGCGACGGCGACATCAACGAGCCGATCCGCGATGCCTATGCTGCGCGCGTGCGCTGGCTGATCGCCAACCTGGGTACTGCGCTGATCGCCAGCTTCATCATCGCCGCCTTCGACGGCGCGATCAATCAGCTTGTCGCGCTTGCCATTCTCATGCCGATCGTGCCTTCGCTCGGCGGCAATGCAGGCACGCAGACCATGGCCGTGACCGTGCGCGCCATTGCCATGAACCAGCTTACCCAATCGAACACCAAGCGCATGCTCTGGCGCGAGTTCCGTGTCGCCGCGCTCACGGGCGGAACGGTGGCGGTGATCATCGGCGCGGGGGTTGCGATCATTTTCGGATGGCTCCTGGGCGCGGTCATAGCTGCTGCAATGATCATCAATATCCTGACCGCCAGCCTTGCGGGCGTTGCGGTCCCGGTCATGTTCGAAAGGCTGCGGCAGGATCCTGCAGTCGCTTCCAGCGTGTTCGTGACGATGATTACCGATTCAATGGGCTTCTTCGCCTTTCTCGCGCTTGCCGTGGTGACCGGGCTGGTGGGCTAGCGCCGCTTGCGTCACCATATCTCCGCTCACGGACGGAGACAAAGTTTTGGTCGAAACCCGGATTGCAAGGCCCTATCTCACCATCATGCCGCTGAACATGACCAAGATCGCCTTTGGCGCGACCAGCTATGAGGATCTGGCTGGATGGTATGCGGGGCGCGAGGAAATCGCACTAACCACGCGCTACCGGCCCAAGCGCCATGCCGAGCTCATCGGCGGCTCGCTATACTGGATTTTTCAGCATGCGATTATCGCGCGCAGCGAAATCCTCAGTTTCACCGAAACGGCCGATGGCCGGTGGAACATCAATCTCGAACCCCGCCTCATCCGGGTACATCCCAAGGCCAAGCGCGCGCATCAGGGCTGGCGCTATCTGACCGACAGGATGGCGCCCAAGGATCTGGCACCGGGCGAACTGGCCGGGGACGCCATGCCGGGCCGGATGGTGCGCGATCTGGCGAAGCTGGGGCTCGTCTAGCGTTCGAGCCACCAGGCAAGCAGATGCGCGGCAATCGCGAAAGGGAGCGGCGGCTTGAACTCGCCAACCCCCTCCCCCCCTTCATCTCCGGCGCGCACCGCCAGCGCTATTTCGTCGCGCGTGAACCAGCGCGCTTCGGCAATCTCGGTATGGTCGATGCTGAGCGCGCGGCTGTGCGCATGGCAATGGCAGCCGATCATCAATTGCGAGGGGAACGGCCAGGGCTGGCTGGCGATGTAGCGCACATCGCGCACGCCAATGCCCACTTCCTCCAGCACTTCGCGCGCCACCCCCTGCTCGATCGTTTCGCCCGGTTCGATAAAGCCGGCGAGCGCGGAGAAGAGCCCCGGCGGGAAATTCAGCCCGCGCCCCAGCAAGAGGTCGCCGTCATGCTCGACCAGCATGATCGCCACCGGATCGACGCGCGGAAAGTGTTGCGCGCCGCAAGCCTCACTGGTGCAGGTGCGCTGCCAGCCGCCCTTGGCAATCGCGCTTGGCGCGCCGCAATTGGCGCAGAAGCGGTGGCGCGCGTGCCAATCGACAAGGCTGCGTGCGCCGCCATAGATCGCCAGATCCTGCGGCGCGAGAAGAGTCAGCGCCTCGCGGCTCGCGCGTTGCTGGAACGCGGGGCGGATATCGCCGCGTTCGGGCGGCGCGGCAAAGCGCGG
>DAIQNS010000009.1:0-12013 GCA_036788315.1 Alteraurantiacibacter sp.
CCATCATCGCCAATCTTGCCCGCCATGGCCGCTGCGTCATCTCGGGCGCGGCAAGCGAAATGGAGGGCGATCCGCCGCTCGTCACGCGCCCGCGCATCGGCCATAGCCTGTATTACAAGGGCGCCTCGATCCGCGCGTTCATGAACGGACTTGTCACCGCGCACTGGCCCGCCGCGCGCCACGAGGTATTTGCGCTCTACCATTCAGGCAAGCTGCGCCCGGTGCTCGATCATCACGGCATGAGCGGGATCGAGTCCATTCCCGCTCTTGCCGAGCGCCTGCAGGCGGGCACAAGCATGGGCAAGGTTGCGCTGCGCTTTTAGCTATGCCTTTGCGCCCCCCGCTCACCCTGAGCTTGTCGAAGGGCTGCATTTTTCTTGGTTTGGCCCCTCTTTGAGTCCGACAGGGTCAGGACGAGCGGACCCGGGAATCGCCTAAGCCTCAATCCGCCGCTCATCGCACAAGGTCCGCTTCCACGGGCGGCCATCCCTGAACCATTGCCACGTGCGCGCGCGGTGCTGGTTGTCGGGCGAAATGGTGATCATCTCGATATAATGCGCGCCCGGCACATCGATCCGTTCGAGCCGCAGCATGATCGTGTCTTCAAGTGTCTGCCAGCCATAGCCCGAAAAACGATCGGTGACCCAGATAAGCTTTTCGCCCTCGAGCCTGCCGCCAAATTCATAGACTGCGCTGCGTCCGTCTTGCCAGCTGAGCCAATTGTGCTGGATGTAATGGTCCGGGCCGTCCTCGGGAAATTCGCAATGCGTCCTGACCTTGTGCGCATCGAGCAGCGCGCCATCGCCATCGTAATGCCGATACCAGCCATCCCACCAGCCTTCGTGCGCCATCATCGCGGGCATGGCGGCAGCAAGCTGCGCGCGGTTGCCCATCAGTGCGGGCGTTCGGCGAACATGGCGATCGTCATGGCATTGCCGCCTTGCCGCATGAGCGACTGGCGGCGGATGAAGCGCAGAAAACCCGCATCGCCCATCCTGCTCGGGCCAAGGCCGGAACTCTTGAAGGATTCGTTGGGGGCATCGCCCACCATGCTGGTAAGCCCGCCATCCTGCAGCGAGATCGCGCCCACTTCGAGCCGCGCGCCGATGGCCGCAGCTTCCTCTGTTGAGCCTGCCAGTACCGCGCCCGAGAGGCCGTAATCGCTGTCATTGGCAAGGGCGATGGCCTCTTCGAGATCGTCATAGATCGTGACCGGCAGCACCGGGCCAAAAGTCTCCGCTTGCATGATATCCATATCGGGCGTCACGTCGACCAGGATCGTGGGCCGCATCCATGTACCGCCACCCAGCTTCTCGACCTCGCCCCCGGTCAGAACACGCGCGCCGCGCGCGAGCGCATCCTTGATCTGCTCGGCGACTTTCTGGCCCTGCGAGGGGAAGATGAAAGGCCCGAGATGGCCATCAGAGGGGTCAGGATAGGTCAGCTTGGTTTCCTCGGCCTGCTTGACCAGATGTGCAAGGAAAGGCTCGGCTATCGCGCGCGCGACGTAAACCCGTTCAATCGACTGGCACGCCTGCCCGGTCGCAACAACGCTTGAGCGCAAGGCAACGCCTGCCGCCCACGCCGGATCGGCGCTGGCGGTGATGATCATCGGATCCTTGCCGCCCAGTTCCAGATTGGCCGGGATCAACTGGCGCGCGGCGGCTTCGGCGACCTTGCGGCCGGTCGCAGTGGAGCCGGTAAAGCAGATGTAATCGACCGCCTGCACCAACGCATGGCCCGCAACCGGCCCGCCCATGACGTAGGCAAGCGGCAATTCGGGCACTTCGGCCAAAGCGGCGCGCAAGGGCTCGACAAAGCGCGGCGTGACTTCCGAAGGCTTGACCAGCGCCGCTGAACCCGCCGCCAGGGCCGGAACGATATCGATATGGCTGAGGATCATCGGGAAGTTCCACGGGGCAATCGCCCCCACCAGCGGATAGGCCGACCACAGCGGCTCGATCATGATGCCCGGCGTCACCGAGGGCTGCGTCTCGCGCGGGAGAGCCTCGTGCAATTGCGCCCCGCGCTGCCCCCAGAAGCGCAAGTTCTGCGCGACCGAACCAAGCTCGATGCCGGCGATTGCCTGACGGCCGGTATCGACACTGAGTGCTCCGATAATCGCGCCTGCATGGCGTTCGATCGCATCGGCGAAGCGCGCGAGAACTTCCGCGCGGTGCTGCGGCCCGGCGGCTTCCCAGTCCTTCTGCATTGCGCGAAGGCGCCGCGCCTCGGCGGCTATCTGCGCCGGATCACTGGCGGCAAACTCGTAATCTTCCTGACCTGTACGGGGATTGATCGCCTTCATTGCTGGCCTTTCCAATTGCTTGTAATCTCATCGCCCTTGGCAAACCACACGCTGTCTCTTGCGGTCAGCTCGCCAAGCAATTCTTCCAATGCGCCAATGCGATAAGGCAGGCCCATGATATAGGGTGTGAGGTGCATGGGCAGGATGCGCGCGCTCTTCTGCTCCTCGGCTTCGGCTTCGAGCCAAGCACAGGCATCGCGCATCATCTGCGCCCAGCCCTCGGCCGAGTGCTGCTGCGTGGCGATGATCATGCGGTCCGACAATTCGGTGTTGAGCGGCAAATTCATGAGGCCGTTGGCGAAGCTGTATGGCAATTCGTCGTTCACCCAGTCGCAGCAATAGGCGAGGCCATGCTCCTTGAGCAGATCGGGCGTGCGCCAACTTTGCGAGCGGGCGATCGAGAGCCAACCTGACGGCTTGACCCCCGCCGCCGCTTCGAGCCGGGCAAGGCTGTCGCCAATCAGCGCGCGCTCCTCGGCCTCGGGCAGATCGGAGGTGATCGTGGCGTTCATGTCGGTCGAATGCGCGATGATCTCGTGGCCATCGGCGAGCACGGCTTCGATCAATGCCGGATAGCGCTCGGCCACTGCGGCATTGGTTGCAAAGCTGGCCCGGACGCCTGCCGCCCTGAAAGCATCGAGCATGCGCCACACGCCCACCCGGTTGCCGTAATCGCGCACGGTGTAATGCCGGTAATCGGGATAGGGCGTGACCATATGGCCGGGCGCGCGGAAGGGTTTGTCCTCGGGCGTGATCGGAAACCATTCGAGGCTGACGCAAAGCCACACGGCCACGCTCTTGTCTCCCGGCCAGCGCACGGGCTTGCGCGTGTGGATGTTCGACCAGTCGTACAAGTCATGATCATAGCCGTACCGCCGCTTGGGATAGGCGGTGTAATCTGCCGGGAGACTCATGCGGCTTCTCCTGTGGTTGCAGACCAACGCGTGATCCCCAGTCCGCTCATGCCGAGCTTGTCGAAGCATTGTTTTTTCCTTCTTGCGTCGCCCAAGGAGGAAAAGCAGCCCTTCGACAAGCTCAGGGCAAGCGGGGAGATGTGAGGCAGGCTCATGCCTGTGCTCTCCAGCATTCGACGATCTCTCCGGCGCGTGCCTTCCAGGCGCGGCCATCCGCCGCGATATGGCGCAGCGCCTCTTCGAACGGGCCGATCCGGTGCGGCTGCCCGATCAGATAGGCATGCAGCGGAATGCACATCACCGTGCCCGATCCGGTGCGCTCGCCCTCCTCGGCAAGGCGCTCGTATTGCTTGATCAGCGAATCGGCATATTCGCGGCCTGACATGCCGTAGACGTTGAAGCCGTAATGATCGTTGACTTCGAGGCTGTAGGGGATCGAAGCCAGCTGGCCACGCGCCACTTTGACATCCTGCACCTGATCATCGTGATAGAGGTCGCAAGTATAGGTGAAATCATATTCCGCGAGCAGATCGAGCGTGCGCGCAGTGTGCGTCAAGGCAGGGGCGAGCCAGCCGCGGATACGCTGCCCGGTGGCGCGCTCGACCGTGGCGATGGAATCCTCGATGATCGCGCGCTCCTGCGCCTCGTCCAGGCCGTAGGAATAGCGGGTGTTGTATATGCCGTGGCTGAAAAACTCCCAGCCGCGATTGACCCCGTCCTGCACCACTTCGGGATGATGATCGCACAAGGCCACCGACAGGCTGACCGAACCGGGAAAACCGTGCTTTTCCATGACATCGGCCATGCGCCAATGGCTTACCCTGTTGGAATGATCGCGATAGGAATAGCCCACCACATCGGGATGCGGCTTTCCCCATGGCTTGCGCTGCGGATTGGCGGGTGGATCGATCTCGTAATATTCCAGATTGGGCGCGACCCAGACCGCGCAGGCCTTGCCCTCGGGCCAGGCAATTCTGGGCCGTCCGCGATAGGGCTGGTAATCGTAAAGTTCGGGATCCTTGGCACCCTCGCGCATGGCCTAGTGCGCCTCCAGCCAGTCGATCACCGCCTGCACCGGCTCGACATCGGCATATTTCAATTGCAGATCGGTGAGATTGGCGAAGTGGTAGCTTTCATGCTTGTCGGCGCAGGTTTCGATGGGGACGATGGTGCGGTAGCCGTAGCTGAGCGCATCCACCGCCGTCGCGCGCACACAGCCCGAGGTCGAGCCGCCTGTCACCACCACGGTGTCGACCTTGTGCCAGGTGAGATAGCTTGCAAGCGGGGTTTCGAAGAAGGCGCTTGGCATGCGCTTGGTGTATTGCAGATCATTGTCGCCGATTTCGCAGCGCGGATCGAAGGCGTGCCGCTCGCTGCCATATTTTATGTTCTGCAAGCTGTCTTCGGTATCGGTGCGCGTGCCCCACACGCCCGCATCGCCCGCGTCATCCTTGTAGGCCACATGGCTCCAGATGACGGGCATGCCGCGCGCGCGCGCCAGATTGCTGATCGTGTTGATATATTCGATCTGGCGCGGGTCGGTCTCGTAAGCGGTCTTGAACATGTCGATCCGCGTGTAAGCCTGCTGCGGATCGACGTTCACAATTGCCAGCTTTTCGCCGAAACCGAACTTCTTGCGCGCAGGATTGGCCATGACTTCCTCGAAAATCTGCCGCGCCGTGCGGCCATCCTCGATCATCCTTGTGCCCATAGTTGCGCTCATTCCCGGCTCTCCAAATTGCACTTTGACTTCACACAGTAATCGCGACTAGAGCCATGTCGAGCAAAAGTTGTCCGGACAAATACTCATGATCACGCGCCACTTCGTCACTATTCCCGAAACGGGCCGGAAGGTCCATTACCGCCTCTGCGGCGCGGGGCCTGTTTTAGTCATGGCACATCAATCTCCGCGCAGCTCTGCCGAATATTCTCTCCTGATGGAGAAATGGGGCAAGCATTTCACCTGCATCGCGCCCGATACGCCGTGCTTCGGACAATCCGATGCCCTGCCCGAAGACAGCGAGATCAATGATTTCGGCGATGCCTATGTAGCGATTGTCAGGGCTCTGGGCGTGGAAGGCTGCGCAGCTTATGGTTTTCATTCCGGCGGCATCATCCTGATGAATGTGGTCAAACGCTATCCCGAATTGTTGGGTGCCGTGGCAATCGGCGGCTATGCTGTGTGGACGCCTGAGGAGCGCGCGCTGTTCGATGGCGACTATCTGCCGCCCTATACCGAAAAGCCCTTCGGCGATCATTTGATCTGGCTGTGGAACAGGGTGCTGGAAGAAACCTGGCAGTTCCCCTGGTTCGATGTCTCGAACGGCATGAAGCTGACCATGGCCAATGACGATCCTGTACGGGTGCAGACCAGCCTTGCCATGCTGCTCGATGCTGGGCCTGCCTATCGCACCGGTTATGGCGCGGTGCTGCGCGCGCCGCGCGAAGTGCCTCCTGCCGATGCCGTGATGCCGCCGGTGCTCATCAGCGCTTTCGATGCCGATCCGCTGCAGGCGCATATCGACCGCCTCCCGGCTCTGCCCGGCAATTGGCGCGCCGAGAAAGTGGCAACGCCCGAGGAGCAGAACACGCTCAATCTCGCCTGGCTGCGTGAGCATGCGCCGCCCATGCCGTGCCCCGCAATTCCGGAGGATGACAGGGAGGGCTGGATCGCGCTTGATGGCGGGTTGATCCATTGGCGGGGGCAGAAAGGCTCCCCGCTCACGCTGCACGGGCCAGCGCAGGACATGGACGCAGTGCCCGAGGCGCCGCTGGCTATAGATGTACCCGGCCACGGCCTTTCCGACGCGTTCGAGGATATTGCAGGAACGATTGCCAAAGCGGCCGAGATACTCGGCGCACCGCGCATCGACTGGCCCGCGCAGCCCGCTGGCGATCCCGCCCGGCTCTATCCTGATCTCACGCCCGACCGGTTTGGCGCTCATCTGCTGCGCGCATGGGCAGCGGCCCGGGCCGAGGCGATCTTTGCGCCCTGGTACGAGGCAAACCATGCCAACAGGCTGCCGATAGATCCTGCGATGCTCACCCCCCAAGCGATCAATCGCCGGTTCCTTGCGCGTCTGCGCGCAGGCGATGCGGCGCGTGACTTCCACGCCCTCCTGCAAAGCTGAGCATGCGTGCGAGCGAGTCATTGAGGCAGGATTACGCGTCCGGATTAATCGCACAACGATGCTTTACCGACATGACCGGGGCGGGCAAGCATGGTTGATTGTATCAGCGAATGAAGCAAAGCCGGTCAGCTCCAGTGCCAAACCCGGCTGATCAGAGGAATATATGAACAAGGGCATCAGCCAGCCGCAAACGCTCTTTGCCAAGATCTGGGACACGCACCGCGTCGCCCGGACGGCTGCTGGCGGCGATCTTGTCGCGATTGACCGGGTGTTCCTGCACGAACGCACCGGCGCTGCGGCCTTGCGCAATATGGCCGCCACGGGCCGCAAGCTGCTCGATCCGCGCCGCGTTTTTGCGGTCACCGACCACATTGTCGATACACGCCCCGGCCGCACCGACAAGACGCTGATGAAAGGCGGGCAGGCTTTCATCACCGATACCCGCAAGGCGTGCGAAGAGGCGGGCATCCGCCTGTTCGACGTGAACGACAAGATGCAAGGCATTGTCCATGTCATCTCGCCCGAGCTTGCCATTATCCTTCCTGGCCTCACGCTGGTTGCGCCCGATAGCCATACCTGCACACAGGGCGCGTTTGGCGCGCTCGCCTGGGGCATCGGGTCGAGCGAGGCGGAACATGCCATGGTGACCGGCACCTTGCGGATGGAACGGCCCAAGACAATGCGCGTGCGTTTTTCCGGTAAGCTTGCCCCCGGCGTCACCGCGAAGGACATGGCGCTGCACATGATTGCGGCGCATGGCGCGGGCGGCGGCGCGGGTCATGCGGTGGAGTTCGCAGGCGAAGCGGTCAGCGCGCTCGACATGGAAGCGCGCATGACGCTGTGCAACATGGCGACAGAATTCGGCGCGATGGCAGGCTTCATCGCGCCCGATGCGAAGACTTTCGCCTTTCTCGAAGGGCGCCGCTATGCCCCGCGCGATTTCTCCGCCGCGCATTGGCGCACATTGCATACCGATGAAGGCGCCAAGTTCGACCGCGAGATTACCATCGAAGCCGCCGCGATTGCGCCCATGGTCAGCTGGGGCACCAGCCCCGAGCAGGCCATCGCTGTGACGGGCACGGTCCCGGCCGGGCCCGAGCGGGTGCACAAATATACCGGCCTTGTGGCAGGCGAAAAGCTTGCCGGAACGCCAGTCGATGTGGCCTTTATCGGCTCGTGCACCAATGCGCGCCTGTCCGATCTGCGCCGCGCCGCCGCGATCCTCAAGGGCCGCAGGATTTCGCCTGCAATCCGCAAGGCCATGGTCGTGCCCGGCTCGATGGATGTGAAACGCCATGCCGAGGCCGAGGGGCTGGACAAGATCTTCGAGGCGGCAGGCTTCGAGTGGCGCCTGAGCGGTTGCTCGTTGTGCTTCTACGCAGGCGGCGAAGGCTTTCCCGAAGGCAGCCGCACGATCAGTTCGACCAACCGCAATTTCGAAGGGCGACAGGGGCCGGGCATCAGGACGCATATCGCCTCGCCCGAAACCGTCGCCGCCAGCGCGATTGCCGGAGCGATTGCCGATCCGCGCGATTACGCGCCGATGGAGCAGACGGCATGACCCCCTTCCCCCAGCCATTGACCGCCAAAGCCGCGCCGCTCCTCGCCGACAATGTCGATACCGACATCATCATTCCCAGCCGCGAGATGCGCACCACTGGCCGCACCGGGTTGGCGCAGGGCCTGTTCGCTCCTTGGCGATACAGCGATGCCGACAGTCGCACCGAAAATCCCGATTTCGTGCTCAACCAGCCCGACTACCGCGCTGCGCAAATTCTCCTCGCCGGCGCGAATTTCGGCTGCGGTTCGAGCCGCGAGCATGCCGTCTGGGCGCTGGCCGAGTTCGGCATCAAAGCGATCATCGCCGAAAGCTTCGCGCCCATTTTTCGCGGCAATTGCATTCGCAATGGTATCCTGCCGGTCACGCTCGGACGCAGCGAGATCGAAGCACTCGCGCATGCGCAGGTGACCATCGATCTGGCAGCGCAAAGGATCACCGCGCAGGGAATCAGCCATTCCTTCGCCATTGATGCCGAAGCTGCGCAAATGCTCGCGCAGGGGCTTGATGCTATCGACCTCTCGCTGACGCAGGCCGACGCCATCGAAGCCTGGACACAGCGCGACCGAGCGGCGCGGCCGTGGGTTTATCTGACGGAATGAATGGAGCAAGCATGACCGAAATCCTCATCTCCGAAGTTGGCCCGCGCGACGGGCTGCAAAGCATCGACCGGATCATGCCGCTCGATGCCAAGAAGGCCTGGATCGCGGCCGAGGCGGCGGCGGGCGTGCGCGAGATCGAAGTGGGCAGCTTCGTGCCCGCGAAGCTCTTGCCGCAGATGGCCGACACCGCCGAACTGGTCAAATTTGCCAAGGGGATCGAGCGGCTGAATGTTGTCACCCTCGTGCCCAACGCCAAGGGCGCAAAGTTTGCTGCCGAGGCGGGGGTGCATGGCATGAGCATTCCTTTCTCGATGAGCGAGAGCCATTCCTTGAAGAATGTGCGCAAGGATCACCCTGCGATGCTGGAAGAAATCCGCGCCTCCGCAGAAATTGCCAATGCGCATGGCATCCACTTTGCCGTTGGCCTCTCCACCGCCTTTGGCTGCACGATCGAAGGCGCGGTTGATCCCGCGGCCGTCGCGCGCCTAGCCGAGGCTTCGGCCAAGCGCGGGGCCAAGGAGTTCAGCCTGTCGGATACCACCGGCTATGCCGACCCCGCGCAGGTGCGCCGCCTCATCCGCACGGTGCGCGAGGCGGTTGGCGATATGCTCACCACGCTGCATCTGCACAATACGCGCGGGCTGGGGCTGGCCAATGTGGTTGCGGGGCTGGAAGAAGGGATCACCACCTTCGATGCCTCATTGGGCGGGCTTGGGGGGTGCCCCTATGCGCCGGGTGCCTCCGGCAATATCGTCACCGAGGATCTGGTGCTGATGCTCAATTCCATGGGCCTCAAGACCGGGATCGATCTCGACAAGCTGCTCGCTGTGCGGCCGATCCTCGAGGAAGCCCTGCCCGGAGAGCCGCTTTACGGCTTTACGCCCGATGCCGGGCCGATGCTGGATTACAAGGACAGGATAGCTGCATGAGTGATGCGCCCACCCCGCTTGCCGGGCTCAAGCTGATCGAGTTCACGCATATGGTGATGGGGCCGACGGTCGGCCATATCCTCGCCGGGCTGGGCGCGGATGTGACCCGCATCGAACCCATCGGCGGCGACCGCACGCGGCGGCTGATCGGCTCGGGATCGGGCTATTTCCCGATGTATAATCGCGGCAAGAAATCGATCTGCCTCGATTTGAAGAGCGAGGCCGGATTGCAGGTCGCGCGCGATCTGTGCGCCGATGCCGATATCCTGGTCGAGAATTTCCGCCCCGGTGCGCTCGACCGGCTCGGGCTTGGCTATGATGCGCTCTCGGCGGTCAACGAACGGCTGATCTATTGCAGCGAGAAGGGCTTCCTTCCCGGCCCGTACGAGAACCGCACTGCGCTTGACGAAGTCGCGCAGATGATGGGCGGGCTAGCCTATATGACCGGCCCGCCGGGGCGCCCCTTGCGCGCGGGCGCGAGCGTGGTCGATGTGACGGGCGGCATGTTCGGCGTGATCGGCATTCTCGCCGCGCTGGAAGAACGCCACCGCACCGGCAAGGGCCAGATGGTCATGGCCAGCCTGTTCGAGACGACGATCTATCTGGTCGGCCAGCATATGGCGCAATATGCCGTCACCGGAAAGCCCGCCGCGCCCATGCCCGCGCGCGTTTCGGCATGGGCGGTGTACGATGTGTTCGAGACCAGGGACGATCCGGTGTTCATCGGCGTTGTCACCGATCCCTTGTGGGAGAAATTCTGCAAGCTGTTCGCGCTCGACGAGCTATGGGCAATCGAAGAATATCGCGAAAACAACGCCCGCGTGAAAGCGCGCGATGTGATCATCCCGCAAATCCGCGCGCTTGTCGCAACCATGACGCGCGACGAGGTGGTGGCCAAGCTCGATGGCTCGGGCCTGCCTTTCGCTCCCATCGGCAAGCCCGAGGACATGTTCGACGATCCGCATTTGGCAGAAGGCGGCATGGAAGAAGTAACGCTCGACACAGGTGAAGTGACGCGCCTGCCCACGATCCCCTTGGCGATGGGCGGCAAGCGCACCGCCGCCGCGCACAAATTGCCAAAGCCGGGCGAAGACAGCGAGGAGGTGCTCGCCGCGCTCGGCTATGATGCGGCAAGGATCGCCGCGCTCAAGGCAGAGGGCGCGGTAGGCTGATCAGCCGTCTTCCGGGATGAGGTAGATCACCACCAGATTGTCGTCGAAATCGACAATGCCGATCTCGCGCCCGATGCGCCCGTCATGCGTTTCGAGCCGCCCTTCGGGGTACACGTGCAGGCCCAGCGCCCGCGCTTCGGCCATGACCTTGTCGGGATCCTGCACTTCGAGCACGATCGCGCCGCGCCTTGGATAGGGCACTTGCGCGAGGTCCATCTTCACTTCGGATAGCGCCATCACGCGCGGCTGCCCCGGCAGCGAGAGTATCGCAAAGCCCAGTTCGACCCCTTGCGGGATAGCGAACACAGGGATCGAATAGCTGTCAGGATTGTGACCCTTGCGAAAGGTTACTTCAAAGCCAAGCACGCCTTGGTAAAAGGTCAGCGCCCGGTCGAGATCGCTGACGACGAAATTGCCGCGTTGGAAGCGGACGGGGTTTTTTGCATTCATCGCATCGCTCAAAAGGGCTTCACCGCGCCAAGGAAGCACACGCCCGAAATGGTGATCCAGTAGATATAGGCGGCATAGCGCGCGAGCGCGATTTCGCTCTTGAGCTTGCCCTCCACCATGGCATCGGTGCCTTGCGCCAGAATGCGGAAATAGCTGGTCCAGCGGCGCATCACGAGGCGCAGGAACAGGCCGATGATCAAGGCGAAGGCATAAAGCGCAATCTTGGCCGGATACCAGTAAACTCCGGGGCCGCTCTCGATCGGGCCCGCTTCATTGAAGGCCATGAAGGCACTGACAAAAAGCACCGCAATCAGCGGGTAGCGGGCAATTTCCTCGGCCCGTGTGACCTTGATGCCGAGATCGGTTTCGCGGCAGATGAAAGCCGTCCAGGTCATCCCCAGCCACACGGCGAAGAAGAGCCACATCCACCAAATGCCCGCCCCTTCGAGGAAGGGCACAAAGCCATAGATCTTGCCCATGTGCAGGCCGAGCGGCAGCAACAGGACAATGCCCGTGCGTGCCAGAATGTCGATACGATAGGCGGTTTCCATGTGCCGCTTGCGCTCATCGAGCGGCAGCGCCGGGTTGGTCACATGGTAGCTTGTCTGAAACACGCCCCATTCGCCGCCAAGCCAATACACCATCGCCAGAATATGCACCCAGCGCAGAATGCTGAGCTCGTGCATCGTCAGAAATTCCATAACTTCCCCCGTCTCCCGCTTGCTATCCCTCGGACAGCTTGGTGACCCAGTCCATTACCGGCGGATCGCCCGCCTCCATGGCTTCGACTTCCTGCTGGAAGCCGCGCATGATCCGCGCCATGTAGGCCTTGGTGGAAAGCCCGCGCTCCTCAGCTTCCTGTTTGCCGGGAACAAAGCTCTCGATATCCTCGCGGCTGATCGCGCCGCCCTTTTCGAGCAAGCGTTCGAGAGTATCGTTGCGGTCGCGC
>DAIQNS010000009.1:12023-19706 GCA_036788315.1 Alteraurantiacibacter sp.
CCGAGACTTCGGCGGCCAGCGCAAGCACCAGCGAATAGAGCCGGTCAACTGCGGGATCGTCGAAGAATTCGGGCCGCTTGCCCTTCGCGCGTTTGCCCGAGCGGGCAATCCAGTCGAAATCGTCCTCCGCCTCGCTCATGCCGCCTGCGCCTTGCTGGCGGAGGCGTTCTTCCATGCGCCATAAGCGTTCCAGATTGCGGCACGGCCATAGTCCTCTTCGCCCGCATCGGGAGAAGGCGGAAAGATCTCGGGATCGACCACGGCGCGCACGCCCACGGTGAACTGGTCCTCGCGGGCAAAGCCGGCCTCGGCCATCACCTGCTTCAAGTCGAGGCCATGCATCGCGCTCCAGAACGGCTCATTGTTGTTGAACGCATCCCAGTCGCGCATGAACTGCTCGAACAAGGGCATTTGCGCCGAGTATTGCGGCTGTTCGATATGGAAGATTAGCCCGCCATCGCGCAGCACGCGGCTACTTTCGGACAGGATGCGCGGCATCGCTTTGGCGGACAGCTCATGCAGGAACATGGTCGTCTGCACCCAGTCGAAACTGCCATCGGCCCAGCGCGAGAGATCCTCGCCCGACGCCTGCACGAATTTGATATTGGTCACACCCAGCGCAGCCGCGCGCGCCGCGCCGTAGCGCAAGGGCGCAGCGGCGGTATCTATGGCAATGACCTCGGCTTCCGGGAAAGCCTGCGCGAGCGGCACCGCATTATGTCCCACGGTGCAGCCGATATCGAGAATGCGCCGGGGCTTGAAATCGGGATGTTCCTCGCGCGCCCATTTGGCAATCGCCTGCCCTCCGCCATCGTTCAGCCCGCCAAGCGCGCCGCCCGTGGTGGCGAACAGGCCGACATCGTAATTCGCGCCCGCAGTCACATCGCCGGGGCGCTCCTCGGAATGGTAACCGCCGGGCTGGCAATGGATGTCCACTGCCGTCTGATACCAGGGCTGCTCCACCGAGGGATCGAGTTCGAGCAAGCCCGAATGCGCGTTGAACTGCGCCGCCATGGCGTCGAGCTCATCAAGCTGGCGCAGCACCACCTGGCGGCCGTTGTGCTGGCGCATTTCCATCGAATTGCGCTTCAGCGCCGACCAGACGCGGTGCCAGGGATCCTCGTTCATCTCGGCACGAATCTCGTAGCGATGCGCGGGATCGCGGCCATGCTCGGCGCGGAATTTGGGCAGCACGCGCTTCTCGTATGCCAGTTTGTTCCCCTGCCCGATCGGCCCGGAAAGAAAGCGGTTGAAATGGGTGAGGAAATTGAACCGCGCAGCTTCATCATGATTGGTGCGCGGCATCATCGGATGGCGCGTGAGCGCGGTGTAGGGAGGGGGAAGATCGGCAGCCATAATGCACCTCGAGAATTTGTCCGGACAACTTTGCCACAAAGAATTCTTCTGTCAATGGGCGAGCTTTGTTCGCGCACGATAGATAGCGCTTCTTCTCAAGCCACGCATTGCGACAGATCAATTCACATGGTGGCTAGTACGCGCAGGGCAAGCTCCGCTCAGGCAAGCCTGCCCGCCTCGCGCCCAGCAACTGCGCCAAAGACGACTGCGGTCGCAAGGCCGATAGCGGGCAGATAGCCCCATTCCGCCGGTCCCGAGACGGAGCGCGCCGCGCCGCCGCCGGCAAACAGATTGGGAAACACGCCGCCGCCCGCGCGCTTGACCCGTGCGGTGCGGTCGATGCACAGCCCGCCTTGCGTATGAAACAGCGCCCCGCGCACTTCGACTGCAAAAAAGGGCGGCTCCAGCGGCAGACTGTCAGCAAAGCTGCGCCCGAATTTGTCGACTTCGCCGCTTTCGCGCAAGGACGAAACTTGCGCCAGCGTTGCCACGATACCCGCTTCGTCGATGCCGGTCTTGGCCGACATGCTCGCAACATTATCGAACCGGCTGCCGCCTTCCAGAAGCGCGCCGAAATCGCGGTATTCGCGGAAACTGCTGCTGTTGGCCTCGTGCGAACCTTGATCGTAGATCATCCACGCGCGGCCATCCTCCTGCGCGGCGATGAGCGCGCCATGGCCCGAGAGATTGTCGAGCTCGTGCATGAAGCGGCGGCCCGAAGAGTTGACCATGAACCCGCCCCGGATAAGCACCAGATGTGGCAGGTTCAGCCCGAATTTGGTAAGCGTGCCGATCCCCTGATACGAGCCCAGATCGCCCGTCTCGCCGCCGAGCGCCTCGCCCCAGGAGAGCGCATCGCCCTGATGGTTTTCGCAGCCATGATAAAGCGCCTCGGCCATCGCGGGGATATGTTTGCTGACCAGCGCGCGATTGGCGCCAAACCCGCTCGAGGCCAGCACCAAGGCCTTGCACCCGATCACCTGATCGCCATCGGGCGAGGAAAAGCGCACACCGCGCACATTGTGCTCGTCATCGACAATCAGCGCGCTTGCCCGGCTTTGCGTCAGCACGGTGGCGCCTGCATCATTGGCGGCTTCGAGCAGCATGGCGATCAGCTCCTCGCCGCTGTTGTTGGGCGTGCCGTGGCAGCGCAAGGTCTTGTGGCCATAGCCTGCCCAATTGGGTTCGTGGCGCAGTTTGCAGCCCACTTCATCTGTCAGCCAATCGATCACCGGGCCCGAAGCTTCGGCCAGAAACCGGGCATGTTCGGGATCGGTCTCGCCGCGCGTTGCAGCGAGGATATCGGCGACGAACTTGTCGGGCGTGTCCTCGATGCCCGCTTCCTGCTGCAACTTCGTGCCTGCCGCCGCGATCAGGCCGATGCTCATGGCGGTAGTGCCCGCACAAGTCGCATCGGCTTCCAGAACAACCGTTTCGGCGCCCTCGCGCGCGGCTGCAATCGCCGCTGTCAGGCCGCAAGCGCCGCCGCCGACAACCGCGACATCGACCGAGAGGTCAAAGTCGCTGCCATCATATTGCTCGATGCTCATGGCCAGGCTCTTGCTTTCTCAGGCCAGCTTCACGACGGTCTTGCCGATATTGGTCCCGGCCATCAGCTTGCCGAACAGCGCGGGCGTATCCGCGATATCGGTCACCGCGTCTTCCATATAGCGGAGCTGGCCTGCCTTGATCCATTGCGCCGCCTGCGCATTGAATTCGGCCATCTGGTCGTAATAATCATAGACCACCAGCCCGAGAATATTGGCGCGCTTCACGATATAGATGCCCGGATACGGCCCGGTCGGCTTTTCGCCATCGGCGCGCTGGTAGGCCGAAGCCAGCCCGCACAGCACGACGCGGCCGTAATTCGCGAGATTGGCCAGCGCGACATCGAGCACTTCGCCGCCGACATTGTCGTGATAGTAGGTGATGCCATCGGGGAAATGGGCTTTCACCTCGTCCTGCCAGCCCTCGGCCTTGTAATCCACGCAGGCATCGAAACCGTAATTTGCCACCACGGCGGCGCATTTTTCCGGCCCGCCGGCGATGCCCACGACCTTGCTCGCGCCCTTGATCCGCGCGATCTGCCCCACCGTTCCGCCGACCGGCCCCGCTGCCGAAGACACCAGCACCCGGTCACCTTCGCGCGCCTTGGCAAGCTTCACCGCGCTTGCATAGGCGGTGAGGCCCGGCATCCCGGCAACCCCCGTCATGGCCGAAGGCTCAAGATCCTTTGCAGGCATGTTGAACGCCGTTTTCGCATCCACTGCGGCATGTGTCGCCCAGCCCGTTTCGCCGAGTACGATATCGCCCTTGGCAAAGCCCTCTGCATGCGATTCGAGCACTTCAGCCACGCCCTGCCCGAAGATGATTTCGCCCACTTGTGGCGGCGGACCGCCCATGTGCCGCCCGCGCATGCGCGCGCCCATATAGGGATCGAGCGACAGTGCGAGAACGCGCGTGAGCAGCTGCCCCTCGCCAGCAACCGGCATTGCAATATCAGCAACCGCGAAATCTTCCGCGACGGGCGTTCCCGCGATGGGGCGGACCAGTTTGACGGCCTTGCTCTGGCTCATGCTGATGTTTCCTTTTTGGTTTGTCCGGACAAGTTTCGGGTGATAGACCATAAGCCATTGCATGAGGCAACCGGGCTTGTGCGCAAATTGGCACGAGTGTTCGCCAAGGGGAGAAATCCGCTGGCTTGCGCTGCCATGAATGGATAGCTGGAGGACCAAAGCCGATGGCCGCATATATGATGATCGCCTGCAAAATTCACGACCGCGCCGCATTTCTCGCCGGATATTCAAAGGTTGTTGCGCCATTGGTCGCACGGATGGGGGGCGAATACATCCTTCTTGCACCCAGCGCCCAGCTGCTCGAAGGCACGCTGGAAGGTTACAGCTCGGTTGCGATCTCGCGCTGGCCCGACAAGGCCGCCGCGCTCGCCTTCTGGAATTCCCCCGAATATGCCCAAGCCAAGAAGCTGCGAGCAGGGCTTGCCGATTGCGAGGTCATTCTCGCCGAAGCGCCCTGAGCAATTGCATGACCGATACCATCAAGCGCACCACGCTGATCGTGCAAGACGCCGAAGCGGCGGCAAGCTGGTACGAGACGGTATTCGGCTACACCCGCTGGATGGATGTGCCTTTCACGCTGTCGGGCGAGCAGCTGGCCTCGGGCAAGGCGGGGGACCAGACGCGCCTTGTCATCATGAGAGGCGAGCATGATACCATCGGCATGGTCGGCCTGCTCGAGTGGGTCGATCCGGTGCGCGATGACATTCCCGCGACCTTTCCCGACCGGATCGGCTTTGGCACGCCGATTTTCGTGGTTGCTTCGCTGGATTGCAAAGGCACGCTCGAGCGCGCCCGCGCTGCCGGATCGCGCATCCATTGCGAACCGCGCGAATGGACCGTCACCGGCGCTAACGGGCGCGAGATGGCTATGCTGGGCGCGAGCTTCTGGGATCACGATGGCAATTTCTACGAGGTCAACGAAAGGCTGGGCTGACGGCATTCTCTGGCGCACGGCAGGCGGGCTTCCTATGTTGCCGGGGTAGCATTCATTCTTGATCAGGGGTTCTTATGACCATGCCCGCCCTTCGCGCCGCCGCGCCTTTCGCCAAGCCCTCGCCGCTTCCCTTCAACGCGCCTGATTTCGGTGTGATCGCGGATGAGGATTATCAGGCGGCGATCGACGAAGCGATGGCGCTGAGGCTGGCGGAATATCGCGTGATTGCGCACAATCCGGCAGCGCCCACTTTCGCCAATACGCTGATCGCGATGGAGCAGGCGGGCGAGGTTTTCCGCCGTGCCTATTATCCCTTCAGCCAGAAAGTCGGCGCGAATATCAATCCCGTGCTCGCCGCTGCCGAGGAAGCGCTCGCGCCCAAGCTCGCGCAGATGAGCGATGCGATCTATCTCGATGCCGCGCTGTTTGCGCGGGTGAAGGCAGTTTACGATGCGCGCGACACGCTCGATCTCTCCGAGGAGGAGGCGCGCCTGCTCGCCACAGTCTATGCCGAATTCGTGCATCGCGGGGCCTTGCTGGGCGAAGAGAAAAAGGCCGAGCTGCGCGAGATCAACACGCGCATTTCGCAGCTTTCGGCGCGAATGTCGCTCGCGATGACGCAGGCGCAGAACGCCGGGGCGCTGGTGGTCGACACTGCCGAGGAACTGGAAGGGCTGACCCGCGCGCAGATCGCCAGCGCAGCGGCAGCTGCCAAGGCCCGCGGGGCGGACGGCAAATATCTCCTGCCCCTCGTCAACACGACCTCGCACCCGTTGCTGGCCTCGCTCGCCAACCGGCAGCTGCGCGAGCGGCTCTACCGCGCCAGCATTGCGCGCAACATCGGCGGGGAGCACGATACGCTCGAAGCCGCGCGCGAAACGATCCGACTGCGCACCCGGATCGCCGCGCTGACGGGGCACGAAACCTATGCCCATCACCAGATGTACGATCGCATGGTGTCCGATCCGTACCGCGCGATCGGCTTCATGCGCGACATGATCCCTGCACTGCGCGCGACACAGGAGCGCGAGGCCGCGCTGATCAATGCCCGCATTGCCGAGGACGGGCACAATTTCACGCTCGAGCCATGGGACTGGCCCTATTACGCCGAGAAAATCCGCAAGGAACGCTATGATCTGGATAAGGATGCCATTGCCGAATATCTGGTCGTCGAGCGCGTGTTGGAAGACGGCGCCTTCCATGTCGCGAAGGAGCTTTACGGCCTGACTTTCGAGAAGCGCACGGACATGCCGGTCTATCATCCCGATGTCACCGTATATACCGTCAAGGACCACGATGGGAGTGATCTGGCGCTGTTCTATTTCGATCCCTTCGCGCGCGAGAGCAAGCGCGGCGGGGCATGGATGAACGCCTATGTCTCGCAAAGCCATCTGCTCGGCGCGCTGCCGGTGATCGGCAATACGCAGAACATCACCAGGCCTGCTGCAGGCGAGCCTGCGCTGATGACATGGGACGATGTGATCACCCTTTTCCACGAATTTGGCCATGCGCTCCATGCCATGCTCTCGGATCGCCGCTATCCTTCGCTTTCGGGCACCAATACCGCGCGCGACTGGGTCGAATTGCCAAGCCAGTTCCACGAGAAATTCGCCCTGCTGCCCGAAGTCATGGCGCGCTATGCACGGCATCACGAAACGGGCGAGCCGATCCCGCCTGCCATGATCGCCGCGATGGAGCGCGCCGGACGCTTTAATCAGGGCTATGCCTTTGGCGAAGTGCTTGCCGCCTCGCTGCTCGACATGGAACTGCATGTGCTGCGCGCCGATGAAGCGCCCGAGGACCTGATGGCTTTCGAAAAGGCAACGCTCGCAAGGCTGGGGCTCAACACCGATCTTGTCCCACCGCGCTACCGCACGCCCTATTACCGGCACATTTTCGGCCACGAGTATCAGGCGGGCTATTACGCCTATACCTGGACCGAGATGCTCCATCACGATGCCTTCGCCTGGGCGATGGAGAACGGCGGCATGACCCGCGCAATCGGCGATCATGCGCGCAAAAGCTTCCTCGATAAGGGCAATGCGCGCGATTATGATGCGATGTACCGGGATTTCACCGGGCGCGAGCCGCGCATGGAGCCATTGCTCGAAGCGCGCGGGCTGCTCGAACGCGCGGCCTAGAGAAAGGCCCTAGTTCTCGATCGCCAGCGCGCGGGCGCCCGGTTCGCCCAGCCAGCGCGCAGCCACCCCCCAGACGCTGGCGATGGTGGCGGACGTGAGTGCCTCCTCGGGCGCGCCATAGGCGGCAAGAGTGCCCTTATCGAGCACAACGACCCTGTCGGCATGGTTCATTGCGAGCGCCAGATCGTGAACCACGATGGCAACGCCCCTTCCGCCCTCGGCTTCAAGCCGCAATTGCTGCAGGATCGCCTGCCGGTGCGCCAGATCGAGCGCGGCGAGCGGTTCGTCGGCGAGCACCCAGCTCGGCTCCCCGGCAAGCACGCGGGCAAACAGCGCGCGCGCCCGCTCTCCGCCCGAAAGCGTCGAGACAGGGCGCTGCGCCAGTTCGGTCATGGCCGTCTTGGCGAGCGCTTTTTCCACCGCCGCCATATTGCGATCACGGTGCGGCAAGCGGCCCAAGGCTGCGAGATTTTCAACCGAGAGATCCCAAGCAATCTCGCCTGTCTGCGGAAGATAGCCCAGAAGCCGCGCGCGCCGCTCATGCCCCATGTCCTCAAGGGCCAGCCCATCGAGCTGGACAGCACCGAAATCGGGCGCGATGAGCCCCGCGAGCACGCTCAGCAGCGTCGATTTGCCCGCGCCGTTCGGCCCGCAGATCGCGGTCACCTTGCCTTCG
>DAIQNS010000010.1:0-2021 GCA_036788315.1 Alteraurantiacibacter sp.
CGCCCCTTAGCGCAGCACCCAGCGGCGA
The DNA here is from genome assembly GCA_036788315.1 of Alteraurantiacibacter sp. Taxonomy (GTDB): domain Bacteria; phylum Pseudomonadota; class Alphaproteobacteria; order Sphingomonadales; family Sphingomonadaceae; genus Alteraurantiacibacter. Next base: position 29 of record DAIQNS010000010.1, read on the forward strand.
ATCCCCTCCGTCAGCTGCTGGCGCAGCTGCCACCTCCCCGGAGCGGGGAGGGTTCTATTCGACACTCCGCCCCATGCTCCCCGGCGATTTCGTCACCACCGACAGCGGCACCGGCCTCGTCCACATGGCGCCCGATCATGGCGAGGACGATTTTCTGCTGTGCCGCGAACACGGCATTGCGCCGGTTTTCGCGGTCGAGGGCGACGGGAAGTATCGCGAGGACTGGGGTTGGCTCGGCGGGCAGGGCAGCGTGATCAATCCCAAGTTCAACGCGCCCGACGGCCCGATCTGCACCGATCTCAGGCAAGCTGGAGCTTTGCTCAGCGCGTCCACAGATTATCACCATTCTTATCCACACAGCTGGCGCTCCAAAGCGAAGGTGATCTTTCGCTGCACTCCGCAATGGTTCGTGCCGATGGACAAGCTCCTCCCCCTCCCGCCTGCGGGAGGGGGCCGGGGGGGGGCCCTGTCTGCGGGCGGTATCTCGGATACTAGCCCACCCCTAACCCCTCCCGCAGGCGGGAGGGGAACTTTGCGGGACGTGGCACTGGCAGAGATTGAGGCCACCCGTTTCGTCCCCGAGAAGGGTCAGAACCGCATCCGCTCCATGGTCGAAGGCCGGCCCGATTGGGTGCTCAGCCGCCAGCGCGCATGGGGCGTGCCGATCACGCTGTTCGTGGACCGCAAGAGCGGCGCATATCTGGTCGACGCGCAAGTCAACGCGCGCATCATCGAGGCTATCCTGAAGGACGGCGTCGATGGCTGGTGCGAGGAGAACGCGGCGCATTTCCTTGGGGAAGGCCGCGATCCCGAGGATTTCGAGATGATCGCCGACATTCTCGACGTCTGGTTCGATTCAGGCTCCACCCATGCTTTCGTCCTCGAAAGCGGGCGCTGGCCCGATCTGCAAAGCCCGGCCGACCTATATCTCGAAGGCTCGGACCAGCATCGCGGCTGGTTCCAGTCGAGCTTGCTCGAAAGCTGCGCCACGCGGTGCCGCGCGCCTTACAAGGCGGTGCTGACCCACGGCTTCACCATGGCGGCAGATGGCCGCAAGATGTCCAAGAGCATCGGCAACACCATCGATCCGCTCAAGGTCATGGAAGAATATGGCGCGGATATCATCCGGCTGTGGGCGCTCTCGGTCGATTTCACCGAGGACCACCGGATCGGGCCGGAAATCCTCAAGGGCGTTGCGGACCAGTACCGCAAATTGCGCAATACTTTCCGCTATCTGCTCGGCGCGCTCGACGGGTTTACCGAGGCGGAGCGGGTTGCGCCCGAAGACATGCCCGAGCTCGAGCGGTATGTGCTGGCGCTACTCGCCGAGCTCGATGGCAAGCTACGCCGCGCGGTCGATGATTTCGACTTCAACAGCTATACCCGCGCACTGTCCGAGTTCTGCAACGAGGATTTGAGCGCCTTCTATTTCGATATCCGCAAGGATTCGCTCTATTGCGACGCGGCTGGCGATCCGCGCCGCATGGCCTGCCGCAGCGTGCTCGACACGCTGTTCCACGCGCTGATCCGCTATGCCGCGCCGGTGCTGGTGTTCACGAGCGAAGAGGTTTGGGCCTCGCGTTTTCCCGAGGCGGGAAGCGTGCATTTGCTCGAATGGCCCAAAGTGCTCGAAGTCCAAGCTCAGCTTGAGCAATGGGACGCGCTGCGCGCCTTGCGCGAAAAAGTGACCGAGGCGATCGAGCCGCTGCGCCGTGACAAGGTGATCCGCTCCGGCCTCGAAGCCGAAGTGGCTGTGCCTGCCGCTGCAATTCCCGAGGGCTTCAGCCAAGCCGACCTCGCCGAACTCTTCATCACCGCCGACGTAACGCCCACCGGCGAGGGCACTGTTGCCGCGAGCAAGACCACCCACCACAAATGCGGCCGCTGCTGGCGCTTGCTCCCCGAAGTCACCGAGGACGGCGATCTGTGCGGGCGCTGTGAGGATGTCGTCTCCGGGCTGGAGGCTGCACAATGAGCAAGCTCAATCTCACCC
>DAIQNS010000010.1:2031-13432 GCA_036788315.1 Alteraurantiacibacter sp.
CTTCCACGCCTACGGGTTGCTGCTGGCCGCGATTATCCTGATTGCGGACCAGTGGATGAAGTGGTTTGTCGTCAAACGGCTCAACCTCACCCAGATCGGCGATCATTATCCGCTGCTGCCGTTCTTCGATTTCACCCGAACCAACAATTACGGCATTTCGCTGGGCATGTTTCAGGCGACGAGCATGGAAATGCGCTGGCTGCTCGTCGCGGTGACTTTGGCTATTGCGCTGGTGGTGCTGGTCTGGCTGCTGCGCGAGCGCAGATTGGGGGACATCCTGCCGCTTTCCATGGTGCTTGGCGGGGCGCTCGGGAACATCTATGACCGCTATGCGCTGGGCTATGTGATCGACTACGCCGATCTGCACATTGGCGAGTTCCGGCCCTTCATGATATTCAATGTCGCTGATGCGGCGATCTCGATTGGCGTGGTGATTATCCTTGCCCGCGCCTTGTTCATGGGCGAGAAACCCGACAAAGACGAAAGCAACACGGCTGCACCGCAGCCGGGCGGAGAATGATTATGCGTGAATTCATCAAGCTCTCGATTGCTCTGGCAGCGGGCCTTTCGCTGTCGGCCTGCGGCGGCATCAGCCTGGGCGACCGCGACCGGCCCGATGAATTTGCCGTGCAGCGGCAGGCCCCGCTGGTGATCCCGCCCGATTTCGAGCTGACCCCGCCTGTGCCCGGCGCACCGCGTCCGACCGAAGGCACCGCCGCGCAACAGGCATTCGACGCGCTGTTCCCACCGATGGAGCGCAGCGAAATCGAGACAAGCGCACTGAGGTCGGCAGGCACGGCAATGCCCGGCATCCGTTCCTCGGTGGGCGATCCTGATACGCATGTGGTCGACAAGGGTGAAACCACGCGCACGATCCTCGCGGCTCCCGAAGGCGACGGACAGGCAGCGCGGGCAGTTATTCCCGGCTGACCGGTGCGACAAGCTGCTGCACCAGCAGTTTGTCGATCTTGCGACCATCCATATCGACGACCTCGAAGCGCCAGCCCTGATCGATGAAATATTCGCCTTCGAGCGGCAGTTTCTTGAGTACCGACAAAACATAGCCCGCGGTAGTTGCGAATTCGCGCGATTCGTCGAATTCGAGGCCCAGCCTGTCCGCAAGGGCATCTGCAGGGAGTGAGCCTGCGACAAGATAGCTGCCGTCCTCGCGCTCGGTCAGCAAGGGCTCGTCGCCCTCGTCCTGATGACTGGCGAAATCGCCCGCTATTGCGCTCAACAGATCGGCGCTGGTGACGATCCCGTCGAGATGGCCATATTCATCATGCACCATGGCCATGCCCGTGCCCGATTGCTGCAATACGCGCAGCGCATCCATCGCATCGAGCTGATCGGGGACGACCTCGTATTTGCGCGTGAGTTTGGCCAGATCGACCGCTTCGCCTGCAAGCATCAGCGCGAGAACCTCGCGCACCTTCACAACGCCGATGATCTTGTCAGGCGAGCCTTCGGCCACGGGCAACATCGAATGCGGCGATCCGGCAATCGTTGCGCGCATTTGCTCCGCATCGGCGGAGGCATCGAGCCAGTCGATTTCGTTTCGCGGCGTCATCAGTTCGCGCACCGGGCGATCCTGCAAGCGCATGATGCCCGAGAGAATTGCGCGCTCCTGCTCCTCGATCACACCAGTGCGGGTGGCATCGGCAAAGATCATGTGCAGCTCCTGCGCACTCAAGTGATGATCGCCCTTGGGCCGCACGCGCATCAAGGCCAGCAGCAGATTGGACGAGGTATCGAGCAGCCAGACAAACGGCGCCGAAATGCGCGCCAGCAAGTCCATCGGACGCGCCATGATCAGTGCAATCGGCTCTGCCGCGCGCAGGGCCACTTGCTTGGGCACCAGTTCACCGACGACAAGGCTGAAATAGGTCGTCATCCCGATCATCAGCACGAAGCCTGCATCGTTGGCCAGCTCGCGCTCGACACCCAATGCTGCCAACCGTTCGCCCACTGGCCCGCCCAGCGTCGCACCCGAGACAGCACCGGCAATGATCCCGATAAGCGTGATGCCGATCTGCACGGTGGAGAGGAATTTGCCCGGCTCCGAGGCCAGCCGCATCGCGATCCGGGCGCTTTTGCTGCCGCGTTCGGCCGCCATGCGCAAACGCGATGTGCGCGCTGAAACAATCGCCAGCTCAGACATGGCAAAGACGCCATTGAGGACAATCAGAGCAGCAAGTGCGAAAAGATAATGCCAAGGGAAAGGCGACATCAGGACTGCGGCGCTAGCAGGTCGCGCGCCAAAGGCGAAGCTCTGTTATGCAGTTCGCGATTCTTGTTCATGTTGGAACAGGATGAAAGCTGCTACGTTTGGCTTCTGATGGAGCCTCGTCGGCTTTGCAGAATAATGAAACGAGGGCTATGTCAATGAAAGCTAAGAAATTCATCATATCATCGGTCGCAGCAATCGGCCTTGTGGGCACTACAGCGGCCTGCGTTACTGACCCCAATACGGGCGAACGCAAGATCAGCCGCACCGCGCTTGGCGGTATTGGCGGCGCGGGCCTTGGTTATTTGCTCGGTGATCTGGTTGGCGGCAAGACCGCGCGCATCGTTGGTGCAGGCATCGGCGGTGCTGCTGGCGGCTATGTCGGATACCGTATGGATGAGCAGATCCGCGAGCTCGAGGAAGCGACCGCCGGGTCGGGTGTCGATGTAACGCAAACGCCCGATGGCGACGGCATCCTCGTCAATCTGCCCGAAATCACTTTCGCGGTGAATTCCACTGCCATTTCCCCCGGCATGCGCGATACGCTCGACGAAGTAGCGCAAAGCATGATCAACTATCCCAATTCGCTGATCGATGTGATGGGTCACACCGATTCGACAGGGAGCGATGCTTACAATCTCGATCTCTCGAAGCGGCGCGCCGAATCGGTCGCCAATTTCCTCTCCTCGCGCGGCGTGTCACGTGCGCGCATCGAGACGATCGGTTATGGTGAGCAATATCCGATTGCCGACAATACCAGCGAAATGGGGCGCGCGCAGAACCGCCGCGTCGAAATTCGCATCACGCCAATTACACAGGCCGATGTCGAAGCCGCCTATTGATCGCGAGCGCCCCGCCCAAGCGGCGGGGCGCCCCGACTGCGCCCCTACGATGCCTGACTAGCCGGCGATTGCCTTTGCCCGGTCTGCCAGGCGCGCAACGGCGGCTGCATGAATGGCAGGTGCACTTACCAGCAGGCCGAAAGCGCGCGGGTCGCGCTTGTTATAGGCTAGCGGTTTGCCGAAAGCATCGCTGATCGCGGCTCCGGCCTCGCGTGCGATAAGAGTGGCAGCGGCAATATCCCATTCAAATCCCCAACGCAGCGTCGCCAGAAGATCCGCCTCGTTATTGGCAACCATGGCAATGCGCAGCGCGATCGAATTGGGCTGCGCAACAAGCGTCAGATCGCGGTCTTCCACGGGCAGATCATGCGCGGGCACGCGCGCGCCTGCAAATTCACGCCTTGTGCTGGCCTTCAGGCGCTGGCCATTAAGCCATGCCCCTTGTCCGGCAGTGGCGGACCACACCTCGCCGCGCGCGGGCGCAACGAGTGTTCCGAGCAAGGGCCGCCCGGCAGAGATCAGCGCGACCGACACCGCCCATCCAGTTCGCCCGCGAATGAAATCGCGCGTCCCGTCGATCGGGTCGACCAGCCAGGTCAGCCCGCGCTCAAGCCTCTCGGAAGTATCGACCGACTCTTCCGAAAGCCAGCCGGCTGCAGGCAGCAGCGCGCCGAGTTCGCTTTTCAGGAAACGGTCCACTTCAAGGTCCGCTTCGCTGACCGGGCTGCGGTCGTGCTTGTCCCAACTGGTCAGCGCATGCCCGTCGCCCGGCCACCGGCTGAGCGCCATATGGCCTGCTTCACGGCAAATCTGTTCAAGGCGCATCCGGTCAATCATCGCGCGCGGGCCATGCGCGAGCTTCGTAGGGTTTGCAAGCGGGGCACGATAATGCTTTAGGACGCAGCGAATGTCCCTTTCGTCGGGGGACTCAGAGGAGATTTGCGTCACCATGAATATTCACGAATACCAGGCCAAGGAACTGCTCGCGAAATTCGGTATCGGCATTCCGGCGGGTTTTGCGGCCACCACCGTCGAAGAAGCTGTGGCAGCGGCGGGCAAGCTTCCCGGGCCGCTGTATGTCGTGAAGGCGCAAATCCATGCCGGTGGCCGGGGCAAGGGCAAATTTGCCGAATTGCCCGCCGATGCCAAGGGCGGCGTGCGCCTCTGCAAGAGCATCGATGATGTGCGCAAGGACGCAGGCGAGATGCTCGGCAATACGCTGGTGACCATCCAGACAGGTGATGCGGGCAAGCAGGTCAACCGGCTGTATATTACTGACGGCGTTGATATTGCAGAGGAATATTATCTTTCGATGCTGGTCGACCGCGCGTCGGGCCGGATCGCGATGATCGTTTCGACCGAAGGCGGCATGGATATCGAGGCGGTAGCACATGACACGCCCGAGAAAATCGCCACGATCACTATTGATCCCGCCACCGGCCTGATGCCGCATCATCAGCGCGCGGTCGCCAACGCTCTCAAGCTCGAGGGCAATCTGGCCAAGGCCGCAGGCAAGCTCGCCGCGCAGCTTTACACCGCCTTCACCTCGCTCGATTGCGAGATGCTCGAAATCAATCCGCTGGTGGAAACGCAGAGCGGCGAATTGCTCGTGCTCGATACCAAGATGAGTTTTGACGGCAATGCGCTTTATCGCCACCCCGATGTGGCCGCGATGCGCGACGAGACCGAGGAAGACCCCGCCGAAGTCGAAGCCAGCAAATATGATCTTGCCTATATCAAGCTCGATGGCAGCATCGGCTGCATGGTCAACGGCGCAGGGCTCGCCATGGCGACGATGGACATCATCAAGCTGAACGGAGCGTTCCCGGCCAATTTTCTCGATGTGGGCGGCGGCGCGACCACCGAGAAAGTCACTGCGGCTTTCAAGATCATCCTGTCCGATCCAGCGGTAGAAGGTATTCTGGTGAACATTTTCGGCGGCATCATGCGCTGCGACACGATTGCCGAAGGCATTGTGATCGCCGCAAAGGAAGTCGACCTCAGCGTCCCGCTCGTCGTGCGCCTCGAAGGCACCAATGTGCAGCAGGGCAAGGACATTCTCGCCAATTCGGGCCTGCCGATCATCCCCGCCGATGACCTTGGCGATGCCGCACGCAAAATTGTCGCACAGGTCAAGGAAGCCGCGTAGCGCGGTCTTCGCCGCTCCCGCGCGCATTTTTGTTCGCGCAACGAGCGCGCCGGTTTTCGGAGGCGAAGGCAAGGTGCTAAGGAGCCATACGGGGCTTCGGGCGTTGAACTTTCGCAGGGTTGAACGGGTTCTTTTGTGCGAACTGGCTGCGCACGCGGGCTTGGCTGCTACAGCTTGACCTATACGTAAAGCAGTTTACATATGCGGTAATTGATGCCGAGGGGAGTGACCATGAAGATTCTCGTGCCCGTGAAAAGGGTAATCGATTACAATGTGAAGCCGCGCGTCAAGGCCGATGGCTCGGGCGTGGACCTTGCCAATGTGAAAATGAGCATGAACCCGTTCGACGAGATTGCGGTCGAAGAAGCGATCCGCCTCAAGGAAGCGGGCAAGGCGGACGAGGTCATTGCGGTGTCAATCGGCCCGGCCAAAGCCGCCGAGACACTGCGCACCGCGCTTGCCATGGGCGCAGACCGCGCGATCCTCGTTGAAACTGACCAGTTGGTCGAACCGCTCGCCGTCGCCAAGATCCTCAAGGCAATTGCGCTCGAGGAAAACCCGGGCATCGTGATGCTGGGCAAGCAGGCGATTGACGACGATTCCAACCAGACCGGGCAGATGCTCGCCGCGCTGATGGGCCGCCCGCAAGGCACTTTCGCGAGCAAGGTGGAGATTGATGGCGACGGCGTTGCCGTGACGCGCGAAGTCGATGGCGGTCTGGAAACGGTCAGGCTGAGCCTGCCCGCGATCATCACCACCGATCTGCGGCTGAACGAGCCGCGCTATGCTTCGCTGCCCAACATCATGAAAGCCAAGAAGAAGCCGCTCGACACCAAGACGCCCGATGATTTCGGCGTCGACATCGCGCCGCGCATCACCACCACGCATGTCGCCGAACCGCCGGTGCGCCAGGCGGGCGAAATGGTGGCCGATGTGGATGCGCTCGTCGCCAAACTCAAAGCGCTGGGAGTTCCCGCATGACTGCTCTGGTCCTTGCCGAAACCGCAGGCGATGCCATCGCCGATGCGACCCTTGCCACGATCACCGCCGCCGCACAGCTCGGCGGTCCGGTGCATGTCCTTGTCACCGGCTCAGCCGGGGCCGCCGATGCCGCCGCAAAGATTGCAGGCGTCGAGAAAGTGCTGCTTGCCGATGATGCCGCCTATGCAGACGGCCTTGCGGAGAATATCGCGCCGCTGATCGTCGATCACATGGCGGGCTATGACGCTTTTCTCGCTTCCTCCACCACGACGGGCAAGAACATCGCGCCGCGCGTTGCTGCGCTGCTCGATGTGATGCAGGTGTCGGACATTATAGCGATTGAGGGGCCGAAAAGCTTCAAGCGCCCGATCTATGCCGGAAACGCCATTGCCACAGTCACTTCGGGCGATGCCAAGCTGGTGATCACCGTGCGCGGAACGAGCTTCGAAAACGCTGCGGCCGAAGGCGGCTCGGCAACGGTCGAGACGGTAAGCGGCGCAGGCGATGCCGGCATTTCGCGCTTTGTCGGGCTCGATGCAACCGAAAGCGAACGCCCCGAACTGACCAGCGCGGGGATCATCGTTTCAGGCGGCCGCGCGTTGAAGGACGGCGCGACTTTCGAGCAGATCATCACGCCGCTTGCCGACAAGCTGGGCGCAGCGATCGGCGCGAGCCGCGCGGCGGTCGATGCTGGCTATGTGCCCAATGATTATCAGGTCGGCCAGACGGGCAAGATCGTCGCGCCCGAAGTCTATATCGCGATCGGCATTTCCGGCGCGATCCAGCATCTTGCGGGCATGAAGGATTCCAAAGTCATCGTCGCGATCAACAAGGATGCCGACGCGCCGATTTTCCAGGTGGCGGATATCGGCCTTGTGGCGGATCTGTTTACTGCCGTGCCCGAATTGACCGAAAAGCTCTAAGCCGCTCGGGCAATTGCTGATTGTGGCGTGAGGGCGGGCAGCATATGCTCGCCGTCATGCGTTTTGCGATCTGCCTTTGCCTAGCTGCTTTGCCTGTTGCGGCGGCCACTTCGGCCTTGGCGGATGATGCCGGTCACGGGGTGGTGCTGGAGCCGATCGGGCCGTGGCGCCTCGACTATAACGAGGATCGCTGCCGCCTGCTCCGCACGCTTGGGGCGGAGGGCAATTGGCATGTGGTCTATTTCGAGCAATATGCTCCCTCGCGCGAGTTCGTGCTGGCCGCTGCCGGGCCGGAGTTTCGGCGTTTTCAGGACAATCGCAAGGTCGACATAGCTTTTGGCGAGCAGGAGCCGCGTGAGGATGCAGGCAACGTCGGGATACTCGCCAACTATGGCAAGGCGGTGTTCTCGACTTCCACGACAGCGGAAAAGCGGTCGGATTTGCCAGAGCAGCAGCAAGGCCTCTCCAATTTGTTCGGGCAGATCGATACGCAAGTGCTTGAGGGCGCGGACCATATCGTGTTCACGCAGGGCCGAAGAAAGCTGCGGATGAACATGCGTTCGCTGGCAGCACCGCTGAAGGCGCTCAACCAGTGCGGGGAAGTGCGGCTGACCGAGATGGGCCTCGATGTCGAGCGTCATCGGACAATGCGCTCGGGCGCAGTGCTGCTGAACAAGGATGCGATTGCCGCTGACGTTCAGCGCAGTTTCCCGCGCGAGGCCTTGCGCAAAGGTCAGCTAGGCGCTGTGCGCGTGCTGGTCACACTGGACCCTGCAGGCACGATTACCCACTGCCGCGTGCAGGAGATGGTCGAATTTCCGGATGTGACGCAGCGCGTTTGCGAAGCGATGGGTCAAGCCGAATACACGCCCGCTATCGATGCAGATGGCGAGGCAATGGCAACTTTCGCCAGCCTCACCATCAATTATGCTTTCAACTGAGCGGCGCCCTAGAACACCGTGATGATCGTGTGGATCGTGACACCGACGAGCCCGCCTACCAGTGTTCCGTTGATGCGGATGAATTGCAGGTCGCGGCCCACCGCATTTTCGATCCGGTCGGTGATCGTGCGCGCGTCCCAGCGCTTGACTGTCTCGGAAACGAGCAGCACAATCTCCTCGCCGTAGCGGCTGGCAATCCCCACCAGCGTGCGCCGCGCAAACCGGTTGACCTGCACCTGAAGGACCGCATCCTGCTGCAAGGTCCGGCCCAGTTCGGCAAGGCTGGAGCCAAATTGCCCCGCCATCGCCTTGTCGGGATTGCGGATCATCGCGATCAGCGACGTGCGAATACGCTCCCACACGCCCATCCACCAATTGGCGACCGCCGGATTGGCAAGCATGTCGTTCTTCACGCGCTCGACCCGCGCCTGTGTTTCGGGATCATGCTGCAGATCGTGCGCAAGCTTTTGCAGCCCCTCCTCGACTTTGCCGCGCAGGGGATGCTGCGGATCGACGAGGATTTCGGCGAGCAGGCGATACAGGCCATCAAGCACCGAATTGGCGAGCCGCTCATCGAGCCCGGCCCAGCGGATGATCGCGTTGGCGCGGCTTTGCACCATGGCGCGGACCATTTCCTCATTGTCTTCCAGCGCCAGCCCGGCCCAGCGGATGAAGCCATCCATCAAGGGTCCGTGGCGCCCGTCGGCAATCGCCCCGCCGAGCATCTGCCCGAGCAGCGGCGCAACTGCGATCTTCTCCGCCTGCCGCGCGAGGCCGGCTTTCACCTGCAGGCCAAGCCGTTCGGGATCGAGCGATTCGAGCAGCTCAATGAACAATTCGCCCGCGCCTGCACGCAGCCTCCCCGCCTCGCTCCCGCTGCGCCGGGCAAGGAACTCGCCTGCCGCGCGCGCCACATTCATGCCGCGCATGCGCCGCGCGACCACGGTGGGCGTGAGGAAATGGCGGCGCAGGAAATCCGCCATCGTGTCGGCAATGCGGTTCTTGTTGCGCGGGATGATCGCTGTGTGCGGGATCGGCAGGCCAAGCGGATGGCGGAACAGCGCGGTGACCGCGAACCAATCGGCAAGGCCGCCCACCATTGCCGCTTCGGCAAAGGCGCGCACGAAACCCCAGGCCGGGTGCGTCTCTTCCAGGATATGTGCACAAATGAATACGCCCGCCATCGCCACCAGCAGCAGCGTAGCGGCAATTCGCATACGCCGGGCGCGGTCTGGAGGCAGCACTGGCGCGTAGCTTGCCCCAGAGGCCGGGCGCGGGGCCGGTTTGCTGGCAGTTTTCACTGCATGATCGGGATTATTCGGCAGGCCGCGGCTCCGGCGAAGTGCTTGCTTCATCCCCCGGCTTGTAGGTCAAAAGGCGCTGGCGCAGCCACGGCCCGGCGCGCTTTTCAAAACCGTCAGCAAGGCTGAACCCGGCAGGCACGATCAGCAGCGTCAGCATCGTCGAGAGGATCAGCCCGCCGATCACCACCGTGCCCATCGGCGCACGCCACGCCGAATCGCCCGTCAGCGAAAGCGCGGTCGGCACCATGCCTGCGGTCATTGCGACTGTGGTCATGACGATAGGCTGCGCGCGCTTGTGGCCCGCCTCGATGATGGCATCGAGCCGCGAAGCCCCCGCTTCCATCTCTTCGATGGCAAAATCGATTAGCAGGATCGAGTTCTTCGCAACGATGCCCAACAACATCAGCATGCCGATAAAGACCGGCATCGAAATCGGCAGCGGCTGCCAGAAATCGAGCCAGTTATCGCCCGAAAAATACCCGGCAATAACCAGCGCGACAAATCCGCCCAGCGGCGCCAGCAGCAGCGAGGTCATGTTCACAAGCGGGGACACGAGCCGCCGATAAAGCAGCACCAGTACCGAGAAGACCAGCGCCAGCCCGGTAAACACAGCAGCAATGAAATTGTTCACGAGATCCGCCTGCCATTCATCCGCGCCGACAGGCAAGTTGGCGACGCCTGCGGGCAGATTGTCCATGATCGGCAGATTGTTGATCGCCGTCAGAACGGTTCCCCGCGCAATGCCGGGCGAAATGTCGACGCCCACAAAAACGCGGCGGCTCTGGTTGTAACGCTCGATCTGCGTCGGTCCCATGCCGAGCGTGATATCGGCAATCCGGCTTAGCGGTACCGAACCGCCGCTCGCGGTCGGAACTGGCAGGTTCTCGATCGTCGAAAGGTTGCGGCGTGCGTCCTGCGACAGGCGCACGCGGATCGGAATCTGGCGATCGGAAAGTGAGAATTTCGCGGCATTCTGGTCGATATCGCCAATCGTGGCGATACGGATCGCCTGGCTCAGCGCACTGGTGGTGACACCAAGGCTCGAGGCAAGATCCTCACGCGGGGTGATGATGAGTTCGGGGCGCTGGAGATCATAATCGATGCGCGGCGCCACTGCGCCTTCGACGCTCTCTATCTGCTGCACCAGTTGGGTCGCCGCTTCGTTCAATTTCTCGGGATCGGATCCGGCCAGCATGATCGAAATCGCCCGCCCGGTCCCGCCGCCGCCCTGCTGCATATCCTCGAAATTGACCCGGGCATCGGGAATTTCCTGCAAATATGGCGTCATCGCCCGTTCGAAATCCTGGCTCTTGCGCTCGCGGTCGTCGCCCAGCACCAGCCGCACCGTGCCCGAACCTTCGCCAGCAATTGCCAGCGCAAGCTGCACTTCCTGCTCCTGGCGCAAGCGCGCCGCGATGGCGTCGACCACTTCCTCGGTCTGCTCGAGCGTCGTACCGGGCACCATATTGACCCGTACGGTCGAGAAATCGCTGTCGGTCGTGGGGAAAAACTGCATCGGCACATTCGCCGCGATCAGCACCGTCAGGCCAAGCGAGGCGACCCCCACGAGCATCATCCACACGCGGTGATCGAGATAGCGTGCCGCCACATACCGCGCGCGGCGGATGAAGTGGTTGTGTTCGTGCTCGGGCCGCGCGCGGCCGGCTAGCGCGCCAATCGCGGTATTGACCAAAGCGCCAAGCAGATAGGCAAACAGCAAACCGCCCGCGAAGCCGAGGAGCATCATGCCCCACGCTGGATCCGCTGCGGGCCCGGCTTCCACTGCCGCAGTTTCCGCCGGACCGCTGAACAGCGCAGCAAGGCCCATGATCGCCGCAATTGTGGCAGCCCCCGAAGCGATATTCGCCAGAACAAGCCACCAGCGCATGGGAATATTGCCGACCTTGTCGCGCATGGCCCAGAAAGCGCGCTGGTCGAGCGACCATCGCAGCACTCTCATGTAGCGGTCCATCATCGGGCCTTCGCCGTGCTCGGCATGGCCTTTCGCTTTCAGGAAATAAGCCGCGAACATCG
>DAIQNS010000010.1:13442-19377 GCA_036788315.1 Alteraurantiacibacter sp.
ATTCTTGAAGAACTGCCCCGAAACGCCGGGCATCAGGCCCACCGGCAGGAACACCGCCACGATGCAAAAAGTGGTCGCCACCACTGGGAGGCCGATCTCGTCGGCTGCGTCAATCGAGGCCTGGTAGGCGCTTTTGCCCATGCGCATGTGGCGCACGATGTTTTCGATCTCGACAATGGCATCGTCGACCAGGACCCCCGCGACCAGGCCCAGCGCGAGCAGTGAAAGCGAATTGAGCGTGAAGCCCAACAGCTCCATGAAATAGAAAGTCGGGATCGCCGAAAGCGGGATCGCCAGCGCGGCAATGATTGTCGCGCGCCAATCGCGCAGGAAGAAGAACACCACAATCACGGCCAGCAACGCGCCTTCGATCAGCAGCGTCATCGAGGAGGAGTACTGGTCCTTGGTATAATCGACCGTGGTGAACAGCCGGGTGAAGCTGATGCCGGGATTTTCCTCTTCGATCTGCTGCATCACCTCGACGGCATCGTCATAGACGCTCACGTCGCTTTCGCCGCGTGCGCGGGTGATCGAGAAATTGACGATGGGCTTGCCATCGATCTTGGCAATGCGGGTCACCTCGCCATAGCTGTCTTTCACTTGGGCAAAATCGGTCAGCTTGACCGTGCGCCCGCCCCCCAGCGCAATTTGCGTCTGCGAAAGCGCATAGGCATCCTCGGCATTGCCTAGCACGCGCACCGACTGGCGCGAGCCGGCAATCTCGGCCTGTCCGCCAGCCGCATTGAGGTTGAGCTGGCGCAGCGCATTGTTGACCTGACCCGCAGAAACGCCGAGCGCCTGCATGCGCGCGGGATCAAGGATGACGAGGATCTCGCGATCAACGCCGCCGATGCGCTCAACCTGGGCCATGCCATCGACAGCCAGCAGACGCTTGGTGATGGTATCATCAATGAACCAGCTCAGCCCCTCGATCGTCATGTCATCGGCTTGCACCGCGAAATAGACGATCGGCTCGGAACTGGTCTGCGCCTTGAAGACATTGGGCTCGAGGATACCATCGGGCAATTCGCCGCGAATATTGTCGATCTCGCTTTTGACTTCATTCACCGCTTCGGAAATATCGGTGCCGATCTCGAACTCGATCCGCGTGATCGAGCCGCCTTCGCTCGCGGTCGAGTAGATGTTCTTGACCCCCTCGATCGTCTGCACCGCCGATTCGACGCGCTGCGTTATCTGATTCTCGACCTCGGGAGGCGCTGCGCCAGGCTGACCGATATTGATGATGATGTTGGGGAATTCGACATCGGGCGAATCCTGCACTTCCATATTGGCAAAGGAAAACAGGCCCGCCACCATCAGACCGACGAACAGGAGCAGCGGCACGATCGGGTTGCGGATCGACCAGGCAGAAAGGTTGCGGAAATCCATCGTTTACCCGTCTATCCGGCGGGGGCCGTGTTATCGCCCGCGCGCTCGATTACCGGGCGAACGGTTTCCCCTTCGGTCAAGAAGCCGCCCGCGCGCAGCACCACTTGCTCGCTTCCCTCAAGTCCGCCGGCAACCACGATCCCGGCATCGCTGATCTGGCCCACGGTGATCGGGCGGCGCACGACCTTGTTGTTCTCGTCCACGATGTAGACATAGCTGCCGCGATCATCCGAAAGGATTGCGCTCTCCGGCAGGCGCGGCGCGACCACGGTTCCGCTGGCAAGCTCGATGCTGGCAAAGCCGCCGGGGCGCAGCGCGGGATCGTAGGCCATGGCGCAGCGCGCGGTGCCCTGGCGGGTGTCCATGTCGATCACCGGCAACTTCTGCCAGATTTCGCAGGAAAATGTCTGATCGGTGCCCACAGGGGTCACGCGGCCCATCGCACCCACGGGGATCGCGCCAAGCTCGGCTTCGCCGACACGCGCCATGACTTCCATCTCGCCGCCGCGCGCAATCGAGAACAATACGCCCGAGCCCGCGCCGACGACCTGCCCCGGCTCGACATTGCGCGTGAGCACCAGCCCGGCTGCTGGCGCGACGATGTTGAGCTGTGCATTGCGCGCCTGGCGCTCGGCCAATTGCGCGCGGGCGACCTGCACCCTTGCAACCGCGGCATCACGCGTGGCGGTCAGGCGGTCGACATCGGCCTTGGAAATGAAACCGCGCTCCACCAGTTGCAGCGCACGGTCGAGATTGGCCTGCGCCAGATCGGCATCAGACTGGGCCACGGCAATCTGCGCTGACTGGCTTGCGGCCTGCTGGTTCTGCACCGAACGATCGATCACCGCCAGCACTTGCCCTGCCTGCACCCAGTCGCCCGGCTCGACCCGGACCGCAGTCACACGGCCGCCTTCGCCAACCACGCCAACGGGCATTTCGCGGCGCGCGGCAATCGTTCCGGTGGCATTGATAAGGCCTTCAATGGTCGCAGCGCCCGGCGCAAGCACGCTTACGCGAGGCGCAATCTGCTCCTGATCAGGACCGAAAGCCACCGTCTCCTCGCTGCTGCTCAGCATGAAAAGCGCAACGATGCCGAGCGCCAGCGCAATCGCAATCGCAATCAAGACCCGCTTCTTGCGCACGCGGGCGAGCTCTTCCTCCCCCCCATCGGGAAGCGCAGCGACGCCCGTGGGATCGGACGGGTCGAGTTTCGTCTCGTAATTCATGGGCGGCGCAAAGCTCTTGATAATTCGCTTTGGCCCTTAACACATAAGTCGGGCATGGGCGAGTGATGTATGTCCGGTTGCCGCCCGCAGGTAGCTATGAGCGGACTGTTTACAACCGCGCGCTCGTTGAAACGATGATAAGCTTCGATCAATACCGACTTTAACGCAGTTCTGATCGGGAAAGACCGTCAGGTGGTCAAGAAAAAGGGCCAGCCCGCGCATGCGGACCGGCCCTGTTTCTTGCAGCAAACCTCTCGTGCGGTTTACCATGCAATCTAATGGCAGCTTTAGCGCACCCGGCCACGCTGAATGAGGTTCACGATCGCAAGCAGAACGATAGCGCCGACCACGGCTACGATCAGCCCGGTGATGGAAAATTCCTGTACGCTTCCCGAAATGCCAAGCAGCGGCCCTGCGATCAGGTTGCCGATAACCGAACCGATGCAGCCAACCACGATATTTAAGACAATGCCCATCGAGGCATCGCGGTTCATCACCATGCTGGCAAGCCACCCGGCTACGCCGCCAACGATCAATGCGATAATCCAACCCATAAAAATAACTCCTCTTCTCCGCCAGAATGGCGTGCGGGATATTAACGCAAGGGCTGAGCCTTGTGTTCCCGCAAGCATGTTTGGCAAAGCAGAGACGAAGTCAAATGGCCAAATCGCCGCGTGGGAAAATCAATATTTGAGCTGGCGCTCGTAAAGGTCGCGGTAGTGCTGAATTCGCGTTACGCGCAGCCCTTGCATTCCCGAACGGTCAACCGCGCGCTGCCAGCCGGCGAATTCTTCCAGCGTCAGGCCATAACGCTCGAGCACTTCATCGATCGTCAGCAAGCCGCCATTGACCGCAGCCACAACCTCGGCCTTGCGTCGCACGACCCAGCGCCTCGTCTTTGGCGAAGGCAAGTCGGCAATGGTCAGTGGCTCACCCAAGGGGCCGATGACTTGTGCCGGGCGTATTTTCTGGTTCTCGATCATGTGCGTCCTCGGGAAGCCCCGTCCTGTACTGAATTGCTTGGAGCTTCTTTGCCGCGACCCTCTTTGAGATTACCTAAATTCAAAGGGTTAACGGGTAATTTGTCATTGGCATGGAAGTGTTCCTGCTGTTCTGCCAGATGATGCGCGCTGTGCGCATCGAAGCTTGCTGCGGGAAATGCGCCGCCCGCGTTCTTTTCGTGCGCGATGAACTCGCTCAAATCCCGCGCGGCTTCGAGCTTGGCGACAAGATCGCCCCACGAGAGCCTGCGCAAACGCTCGCCCGCGCTTGCATCAGCGTCAGAATTGCTGGCCTCAGGGGCAAAAGGTGGTTTTCCCTCGAACATCCAGATGGCCTTAGCGCAAGAAGGGTCAATATCAGGTAAAGCTGGAATTAACTGCGAGTTAGTGAGCAAATCGGGGAATTGGCGTAGGCTCCAGCCTCGTGTATGCGCGCGGCATCATGATGCCCTCAGCAGCCCTGCCGCGCTCGGTTAACGCCGAGCCCCTGTTCGATCTGCCGCGCAAAGCCGCCGATTGCCGCATTGTCGTGGCGATGTCGGGCGGAGTGGACAGCTCGGTCGTGGCCGCGCTGGCGGCGCAAAGCGGAGCCGAAGTGATCGGCATTACCTTGCAGCTTTATGATTATGGCGCTGCAACCGGGCGCAAGGGCGCGTGCTGCGCGGGCGATGATATCCGCGATGCGCAGGCGGTTGCCGACCGACTCGGCATTGCGCATTACGTGTTTGACCATGAAAGCGCATTTCGCGAGGACGTGGTCGAACAGTTTGCCGATGATTATCTTGCCGGGCGCACGCCGATTCCGTGCATTCGCTGCAATATGGGGCCAAAATTCACCGATCTTTTCCGCATGGCGCGCGAGCTTGGCGCGGATTGCCTCGCCACCGGCCATTATGTGCAGCGCGTGATCGGCGAAGCCGGTCCCCAGCTTCACCGCGCGCGCGATCCGGCGCGCGACCAGTCCTATTTCCTTTATGCCACCACCGATGCGCAGCTTGAATTCCTGCGCTTCCCATTGGGTGGCCTGCCCAAGGCGGAAGTGCGGCTGTTGGCCGAGGAAGCGGGCCTGCGCGTTGCTGCCAAGCCCGACAGCCAGGACATCTGCTTCGTGCCCGATGGCGATTATGCGCAAATCGTCAAATCCTTGCGGCCCGAGGGTGCCGCGCCGGGCAGGATCGTGCATGCCCAAAGCGGCGAAGTGCTGGGCGAGCATCAGGGGATCATCCATTTCACTGTCGGGCAGCGGCGCGGTCTCGATATCGGCGGGCAGGCCGAACCACTTTATGTGGTGGCGCTCGATGCGCCGTCCGGCGAAGTGCGCGTGGGGCCTAAGCGTATGCTCGCAGTAAGCGCTGCGCAGCTTGTCGAAACCAATCGCATCGGCCCGCTGCCGCGCATGGAGCACGGCCTGCCCCTGACCGCCAAGGTCCGCTCGCTGGCCAAGCCAGTGCCGATTGCGCTCGACGGCGAGCTTGGCGAGGGGCGCGCGGTGACGATCCGCTTTGCCACTCCCGAATTTGGCGTGGCGCCGGGGCAGGCGGCGGTGATCTATGCCGGGGAACGCGTGGTCGGCGGCGGCTGGATCGACGCGACCGAGGCCTGCGCCTAAGGCGCCCAAGGTTCCAGCACGCAGCCAAACCCGTCGCGATATTGCGCCGTCTTGCTGGCAATTAGCGGCACGCTTGCCGTCACGCTGCGCTCTTCTGTGTCTTCGCTGAGCATGATCAGGCCCATCCCGGGCAGGAAATCCTCGCGGCAATTGTCCAGTTCGCGGCCCGAAATATGGCGGCACGAGCAAGCGGTCTTCGCCGCATAGCCTGTGCCCGCTTCGGCCTTGGCGCGGGCATTATCGCCCAGCAGCCACCACAGGACGATAATCGCCGCTCCTGTGCCAAGGATAATGTTGAGCCAGGGTATTCTCCTGCGTTTTGCGGTTGCCATTCTTGCGCGCCTGCCTGATTGATCGCCGCCCGATGCGACTGTTCTTGCCTCCTAGCCGCGTGAGCGCGCTCTCGCCAAGCCTGCTTGCCGGTTTGCTGCTTGCCGCCTGCGGTCAGGAAGGGCCGCCGCCCTTGCCGCCGGTTCCGCAGGTGGCAATGGACGCCGTGGTCGCTGATCCGGGGGTTCCGCGCGAGCCGCTGGCGCGCGAGGTTGCGTAACGCGCCGACCTCGTGCTGTTCGTCACCGACGGCGACCTGAACGCCACCGAGCAGGCGGCGCTCGAGCAGGCGCTCGCGCCCGGCCGGCCGGTGCTGCTGGTATTGAACAAGGCGGATCGCTACACGCCCGACGAGCGCGCCACGCTGCTCGCGCGGCTCG
>DAIQNS010000011.1:0-12696 GCA_036788315.1 Alteraurantiacibacter sp.
TGGAATTCTTCCGCCGCCTCGCCGAGGATAACCCCGCGCCCGAAACCGAGCTCGAATACGGCAATGCCTTTCAGCTGGTGGTCGCCGTGGCGCTGTCCGCGCAGGCGACCGATGTCGGCGTGAACAAGGCAACGCGGGCGCTGTTTGCCAAGGTCGGGACGCCGCAGCAGATGCTCGCGCTGGGCGAAGCAGGATTGAAGGAGCACATCAAGACCATCGGCCTGTTCAATTCCAAGGCCAAGAACGTGATCGCGCTCTCGCAAATGCTGATCGACGAGTTCGGCGGCCAAGTGCCCGCTACGCGCGAGGCGCTGGTGCGGCTTCCGGGCGTGGGGCGCAAGACTGCCAATGTTGTTCTCAATTGCTGGTTCGGGGAGGAAACCTTCGCGGTCGATACCCATATCCTGCGCGTCGGCAACCGCACCGGCCTTGCCAGCGGCAAGGCCCCCGAGCTGGTTGAAGCTAAGCTCGAAAAGCGCGTGCCCGCTCCTTTCCGCCTGCATGCACATCACTGGCTGATCCTGCATGGCCGCTATGTCTGCAAGGCGCGCACGCCCGAATGCTGGCGCTGCAACCTCGTTGATCTGTGCAGCTACCGCAAGAAAGTGACCGTGAAACCCGGCGCACGCTAGCCACTTGCTCGCAGCCGCGCTCTGCGGCAGATTTGTCGCCGGGAACAAAGGGGAGCAATGCACGATGGCCGATGCCGCAAAGCTGAAAATCGCACAGGATCTGACGCGTGCCGATCTGCTCGCAGCGCTTGCCGCGGGGTGGCGCGATTTTCGCGGGGCGCCGCTGTTCGGGCTGTTCTTTGGCGGAATATATGTGGCCGCGGGAATGGCGCTCTATTTCCTCGCCTTCGAGCGCGGCCAAGTGGCGCTGCTCATTCCTGCCGCCGCCGGTTTCCCTTTGCTCGCGCCCTTTGTGGCGGTGGGCCTGTACGAAGTCAGCCGCCGCCGCGAAGCGGGCTTGCCGCTGCGCTGGAGCGCGGTGCTGGGCGCTTTGCGCGGGCGAGGCGACGGGCAATTGCTATTGATGGGCGGGATCGTCTTTGTCGGTTTCAGCTTCTGGGTGATCATTGCGCATACGATCTTCGCGATTTTCGTTGCCGGATCTCCCGAGGGAGAATCACTCGCATTTCTGGCAACGCAGCAAGGGATCGCGATGCTGCTGGTCGGCGGAGCGGTGGGCGCGGCGATTGCGTTTCTGTTCTACGCGCTGACCCTGATGAGCCTGCCCATGCTGGTTGACCGCGATCTCGATTTCATCACCGCGATCATTGCCAGTTTCGCAGCGATCAGCGGCAATATTGCGGTCTTGTCAGGCTGGGCCGTGGCTATCGCTTTTGTGCTTTTCCTTGCGATGCTGCCACTGTTCCTGGGCCTTCTGGTCGCGCTTCCGGTTCTTGGGCATGCGACTTGGCATCTCTACCGGCGGGCGATCGGCCCAAGTTAGACATCGACATCGCTATGGTATTCGGCGCGGTCGATCTCGCCCAGCTGCGCTGCGATAGTGGTGGCAATCGCGGCATCCGATGTGACATTGGTGGCCGTGCGCATCATGTCCATGATCCGATCTACGCCTGCAACGAAAGCGATCGTTTCCAGAGGCACGCCCACCGCGCTGAACACCAGCGCCATCATGATAAGGCCCGTGCCCGGAATGCCCGCCGCCCCGATGCTCCCCACCGTCGCGAGCAAGGCCACCATCAGATAATCGGCAAAGCTCAATTCCACGCCGAAAAGCTGCGCTCCGAACACGGTGGCGAGCCCCAGATACATCGCGGTGCCGTCCATGTTGATCGTTGCGCCAAGCGATGCCGTGAAGCTCGAAACCGAGCGGCTCACGCCCAGATTGCTTTGCAGACAGCGCAAGGTCACCGGCAATGTCGCGCTGCTCGAAGCGGTGGAATAGGCAACCGCCATCGCATCGACCATCCCGCGGAAGAAATCGGCAATGCCGAGCTTTGCGACGAATTTGATCAGGCCGACGTAGACGATGCCGATGAGCAGAAAACAGCCCAGATAATTGAGGGCCACAACCTGCCCGAGCGCAAGCAGCGCGGGAATGCCGAGCGTGCCCGATACCCATGCGATCAGCGCGAAGACGCCAAAGGGGGTAAGCTCCATGACGATCGCTGTGACTTTCTGCATCACCATCGCGCCTGAATCGAAGATCTTGAGAACCGGCTCGCCGTCCTCCTTGGCCATCAATATGCCAACGCCAATGAGCAGCGAGAACACGATCAGCGGCAATACCGCGCCCTCAGCCATGACCGCGACGGGATTAGAGGGAATGATGGAAAGCACCATCTCCTGCCAGCTCGCCTCATTGGGAGTGGGCGCCGCGCCGCGCTCGATCTTGCTGGTATCAAGGCCCACACCGGGCTGGAAAATATTGCCCAGCGCGATGCCAAGCCAGATGGCGATCTGCCCGGTGACGAGAAACAGGAAGATCGCCCGCCCGCCGACAGCGCCCAGCTTGCGCAAATCGCCGATCGAGGCAACGCCCGCAACGAGGCTGAAGAAGATCAGCGGGACAATCAGCATGCGGATGAATGCGATGAACACATCGCCGATGATCTTGATGCTTTCCGCCCCTGGCCCCCAGACAAGGCCAGTTATGACGCCGAGCACCAGCGCCGCGATAACGCGCTGCCACAGCGGAATAGCAAACCAGAATGTCATGCAGCAGGCCCCTTGTCCCTCATTTCCTGCAAGCCTAGCGGCACCAGAGCGCTCGGCAAGCGGCGATTGCCCGAAAGCTAAGCCTTAACGGCCAGCGCGCCTTCTGCAATGCGGCGGTAAACGCGCGTGAGCGCGTGCAGATCATCGAGCGCGACCGCCTCGTCGCGTTTGTGCATGGTGGCATTCACAAGGCCAAATTCGATCACCGGGCAAAGGCTGCGCAAAAAACGGGCGTCCGATGTTCCGCCGGTAGTGGAGCGCTCGGGCAGCGCGCTGGTTTCGGCCTCGATGGCCTTGGCGATGAGGTCGGAGAAGGCCCCTGGCGGCGTGAGGAACGGCTCGCCCGAAATCACCGGCCTCGCCCGCCCGCTGTGCTTCTCGGCAATCGCCGCCACTTTCTCGGACAAGCTCGCGCCCGAATGCAGATCGTTGAAGCGGATCGAAACGCGCGCGCTGGCTGCGGCGGGGATTACGTTGTGCGCCTTGTTGGGCACGTTGATTTCGGTGATCTCGAGATTGCTCGGCTGGAACCACTCGGTGCCCTCGTCGAGCACCAGAGCGTCGAGTTCCGCGAGCATCGCAATCAGCTTGGGCAAGGGATTGTCGGCCAGATGGGGATAGGCGACATGGCCTTGTGTCCCCTCGACCTCGAGCCAGATATTGACCGAACCGCGCCGGCCGATTTTCATCATGTCGCCCAGCCGGTTGACGCTGGTTGGCTCGCCCACAAGGCACATATCGGGCACTATCCCTGCCGCGCGCATATGGTCGATCAGCGCGCGGGTGCCGTGGAGCGCGGGGCCTTCCTCGTCGCCGGTGATGATGAAGCTGATTGTGCCGGCATCGCGCGGAACCTGTGCGGCGGCGGCAATCATGCAGGCAATAGCCCCTTTCATATCGACCGCGCCGCGCCCGAACAGCAATTCACCCCCCGGGACGGCTCTCACTTCGGGCGTGAACGGATCACTTGCCCAATCCTCTCCGGGCGGCACCACATCGAGATGCCCGGCAAAGGCCAGATGCGCACTTCCTTCGGGCCCCTCCCGGATGGCGAAGCAATTTTCGACCGCCTCTTCCTCGGTGCCCGGTGCGCCATCGCCGCGCGTGAAGCGGTGCACGGCAAAGCCCAGCGGCTCAAGCATACCTGCCAGGGCATCGAACACTGCGCCCCGCGCGGGCGTCACGCTTTCGCAAGCGATCAGCGCCTTTGCCAGTTCAACCGGATCGTATGCGCCTTGAGTGCTCACGTGTTCGTGCCCAATTCGAATTGCTGGATGGTCCACTGCTCAGCTTGCGCAGCTTCACGCCACTGCTGCATCCAGTCATGTTCCCACACGGCCTCCATATAGACCTGCGCAAAGCCGGGAACACCTATCCCATAGGTCAGGAAGCGGCTGACGAGCGGCGCATAGAAAATGTCCGCCGCGCCAAAGGTGCCGAACAGGAACGGGCCGCCCGCGCCGTAGCGCGCGCGCGCCTCGGCCCACAGGCCAAGGATGCGCACGATATTGGCCTTGACCTCATCGGTGAGCGCGATGCGCAATTGCGCGCGCATATTCATCGGGCAGGCGCGCCGCAGCGGCAGGTACGAGCTGTGCATTTCAGCTACGATCGCGCGGGCCATGGCGCGCGGCTCGTCGGCCTTGGGCCAGAACCGGTCGCGCCCGACCTTGTCGGCGAGATATTCCATGATCGCGAGGCTGTCCCACACCACGACATCACCGTCCCACAGCACCGGCACCTTGCCCGCCGAGGGCTGGAACTCGTCGTTGCTGACTTTCATCGCCTGCCAGTCATCGCCGTCGATATTGACGGTCAGCTCCTCGAAAGACAGCCCCGACTGCTTGAGCGCGAGCCAGCCGCGCAGAGACCAGCTCGAATAGTTCTTGTTGCCAATGATCAGCTTCATGATGGTGCGTGTCCCCAATTCTGCAGCGCCTAGCCGTTCAGCCCGGCGGTGTCGAGAATGAACAGGCGGCACTGCAAAACTGCCTGTTTGCGCCAGCGCCGCATGCACCAAAAAGTACGCTCGTGGACCCTTTGTTAACCATCACATGGCAGTAACCATCTTGGGTAGCCGGAAATCCGGCAGGAAAAAGGTGAACGGGTGGCGCACAGCAAGGCCCCAGGCAAGGCACGAAAGACGATGCGGGAACGCCTCAAGCATGTCGCTTGGGCGGGCCTGATTGCGCTTGTGCTGCAGGCGCTGACGCTGCTGCATCCGTTTGATCAGCTATCCTGGAACATTCAGTCGCGCATGGCCTCTTTCGATGCCTCAGGCGAGATTGTGTTCATCGGGGCGCAGCAGGATCTGACCAATCCCGAGTTCCCGCAAAGGCGCGAAGAACTCGCCGACCTGATCGAGCGAATCGACCGTGCCGGGGCAAAGGCAATTTATGTCGACATGCTGTTCGACCAGCAAGGCGGCGAGGCCGACGCCGCGCTCAACACGGCTTTGCGCGCAGGCGATGGCAAGATTTTCCTGGTCGAGAACATGGAAACGGCTCTCAACGGCTCGGTTGCCCTGCAAAGCTCGGTTGCGCCTGTTTCCGATCGCGTGCCCAAGGTGGGCTCTTGGATTTACAGCGACATGCTCGGGCAGGTCTGGACCATGCCCTATTCGGTCGAAGGCGGCGAGACGCGTCTGCCGACCCTATCGACCCAGCTCGCCGGGATGGCCGGCGCCGAGGGCGACCCGCACCCCATCAGCTATTTCTTCGATCTCGAAACTATCCCGACATACGATTTCCGCAGCCTTGGCTCTGCCAACAGCAGTCTGGAGCCATTGGCAGGAAAATCCGTAGTTATCGGGCTCGCGAGACCTCCCCGAGCAACCAAGTTAAACATGCCCGGCATGCCCGATGTCGCGCCATCTCTGATCCATATCTATGCCGCCGAAACGCTCAAGGCGGATCAGACACGGCAGCTCGATGGATTTGCCTCGCTCTTTGCCATTCTGGCAATGCTGGCACTGTCGGCGCTTCTCCCGCTGCGCAATCTGCGATCGCTCACCTACGTGACGATCGCTCTCAGCATCCCGACGGTCTTCATCATTCTGGCGCAGATTCCGATACTGATTTCGCCTGCCAGCGCCATCATGGCGCTGGCCATTTATGCGATCTATCGCGGCCGTGCGCACTGGAAGAACAGCTTTCATCTCGTCGATCCCGAAACCCAATTGCCGACTTTCGCTGCGCTGGAAGCCGACAAGAAAATTGCCGAGCACGTGCCCAGCATTATCGTCGCACGCATACATAGGTTCGAAGAAGTGCGCCGCACACTGCCGCGCGAATTGCACACCGAATATGTGCTGCGCATCATCGCTCGCCTCAAAGCAGCGACACAGGATGCAAGCATTTACATCGGCAAGGGCTCGATGCTCGCATGGACCATGCACGATACCGATGCCGATCTGCTGACAGAACATCTCGAGGGGCTTCGCGCACTGTTCTCTTCGCCGCTTGTCGTGGGCGAGCATCAGGTCGATGTCGGCATCACTTTCGGCGTCGACGTTTCCACAAGCCCCAATGTCACCCGCCGCCTTGCTGCAGCGGTTTCAGTGGCAGAGCGTACCAATGAGGCATTTGACCCGATAATTCTTTCCGAGCGCGCAAGTGAAGAGGATCTGATCTGGAACATTTCCTTGCAGGCGCGCATCGATGCCGCGCTCGCGAATGGCGAGATTTTTCTCGTATTCCAGCCCAAGGTCCACTTGCAGACAGGCAAGATGGTCGGGGTGGAATCGCTCGTTCGCTGGCGTGATCCGGTCAAGGGCATCATTCCACCTGATCAGTTCATTCGCCAGTGCGAGAATGCCGGCCGCATGGCTCATCTGACACGGCATGTGCTGACGCAGGCTTGTGAGGCAAGCTTGCGCTTTGCTGCGCAAGGCGTGCGCGTTCCGGTCGCGGTGAATATCTCGGCAACGATGCTGCATGAACGCAGCATTGTGACCATGGTGCGCGAAGTGCTCGAGGAAACCGGTCTCGAACCCACCCGCCTGACGCTCGAGGTCACCGAAACCTATCGTATCACTAATCTCGAGCGCGCTGCTGCCATCCTTGGCGAACTCGATGCGCTTGGTACCAAGATTTCGATGGACGATTTCGGGGTCGGTGCCGCCAGCCTCGAAGCGCTGGTTCGCCTGCCTTTCAGCGAATTGAAGATCGACCGGCTGTTTGTCAGCCGCATGGTCGATGATCCCAAGGCGCTCGCCATTGTCCGCTCGGTACTGCAACTGGGCCACGAATCGCGAATCATGATCGTTGCAGAAGGGGTCGAGACCCCCGAAACCCTTAATTTGCTGAGGGAATCGGGCTGCCCAATCGCGCAGGGATACGCGATTTCGCGCCCTGTGTCATTTGATGAAATTATTGATTTTCAGAAACTTAGCGAAAATGCTACGTTAAAGAACATAGTTTAAACTTTACAAACAACATTGGTTAACGCATTGAGTTCCTAGGCAACTAGGAGATCTCTCATGGGTACTGGTTTTTGGGGCTGGGTGTTCGGCGGCCGTTCAGGCGGCTGATTGAAGCCAATCAGTTAAACGGAATTGGGCGCCTTCGGGCGCCCTTTTTTGTGTCTGCGTGAGGGTAAAGCCTGAGCATACAGCGCAGCCAAGCGGGGCACTTCAGCTGCGAATATCACTCAATACAGCGGCGCGCAGTTCCGGAATGCCCATGCCTTTTTCCGCGCTTGTCGCGTGGACCAGCGGATAGGCTGCGGGATGCTGGCGCGCTTCGGTGAGGAGCTGCTGTTCGACTTCGGCAAGCTCGCTCGCCTTCACCTTGTCCGCTTTGGTCAGCACCAGCCGGTAACCGACCGCAGCCTCGTCGAGCATGGTCATCATGTCGCGGTCGACATCCTTGAGCCCGTGGCGGCTGTCCACCAGCACGAGCGTGCGCTTCAACACTACCCGCCCGCGCAGGAAAGTCTTCACCAGCTTGCGCCATTTATCGACCACTTTGACCGGCGCCTTGGCAAAGCCATAGCCGGGCATATCGACCAGCCGAAACTGTGTCGGCTCGCCAACTTCGAAGAAATTGAGCTCCTGCGTGCGGCCTGGCGTCACCGAAGTTCGGGCAATCGACTTGCGGCCTGTCAGCGCGTTCAGCAGCGAGGACTTGCCGACATTGGAGCGGCCGCAGAAAGCCACTTCGGGAAAATCGGCATCAGGCAGGAATTTGAGCTGCGGGGCGGACATCAGAAAGTCCACCCGGCCCGAGAACAGGCGGCGCGCTTCTTCGGCCAAGAGGGCCTGCGTCGGATCTGCATCAATACTCATCGTGTTCCATTTGCAAAAGTGGCTCGCCGGCGCACTTGCCCGGTCAAGCCTTGTCCGCCTGCTCGTTCTTCTCGCGCTCGGCTGCCTTGGCCTTCTCTGCCGCTTCCTTGTCCGCCTGCGCGCGCAATTCCGGGTTGCGCGAATACAGATATTTCTGCTGCGCCAGCGTCAGCACGTTGTTCGAAATCCAGTATAGCAGCAGGCCCGCAGCAAAGGGCGCCATCACAAACATCAGCACCCACGGCATGAGCATGAAAATCTGCTGCTGCATCGGGTCCATTGCGGCGGGGTTGAGCTTGAATTGCAGCCACATGGTAATGCCCAGCAGCACCGCCAGAACGCCGATCCCGAGGAAGCCTGTGGGCGTGAAATCGAGCAGGCCGAACAGGTTGAGGATAGTGGCCGGATCAGGCGCGGAGAGATCCTTGATCCACAGATAAAACGGCTCGTGACGCATCTCGATCGCCAGCATCAGCACCTTGTAGAGCGCGAAGAAAATCGGGATCTGGATGAAGATCGGCAGGCAGCCTGCCAGCGGATTGACCTTCTCTTCCTTGTAGAGCTTGGCCATCTCCTGCTGCAGCTTGGGCTTGTCTTCCTTGTACCGCTCCTGCAGCGCCTTCATCTTGGGCTGAACAGCGCGCATCTGCGCCATGCTCTTGAACTGCTTTTGCGCGACCGGGAACAACAGCAGGCGAATGATCAGCGTCAGACAGACAATCGCCAGGCCGAAATTGCCGACCAGGTCGAACAGGAAGATCAGCACCTGCCACATCGGCCAGGCGATCCAGCTGAACCAGCCCCAGTCGATCGCACTGCCGAACAGCGGCACGCCTTGCACCTGGTATTCGGAAAGCACGCTGCTTTCCTTGGCGCCCGCGAACAGGCGGGTCGTCCGCGTGACAGTTTCGCCCGCAGCGACATTGACCGGATCGTAGAGCAGGTCTGCACGGAAGCGTTCGTTGCCCAGCGAACGGAAAGCGCTGCTTGCCGTGGTTCCTTCTGGCGGGATGAGCGCGCTCATCCAGTAGACATCGGTAAAGCCGATCCAGCCGGTGTTCCCGGCGGGACTGTGCGTGCCCTCTTCGACGAGATCTTCATAATCCCAGCTGAAATCGACCCCGCCATCGAAGGCACCGATCGGGCCCGAATGGACATTGAACATATCGGCGCTGGCATTGGCGCTGGTGCGGTTGACGAGCGCATAAGGACGCAGCGCCACCGGGCCTTCGCCAGTGTTGCGCACGGACTGATCGACAGTAAACATGTAGTGCTCGTCAATGGCGAAGCGGAGCGCGAAAAGCAGGCCTTCGCCATTGTTCCACGCCAGCGTCACGGGCGTTTCCTGCGTCAGTTCATCGCCCTGGACCACTTGCCAGACTGTATCCCCATCGGGCAATTGCAGGCCCTCGCCGACCCAGCCGAATTGCGCGAATTTCTGGCCCGCAGTGCCCGCGGGCGCAAACAGGCGGATCGGGCCGCTGTCTTCTTCAACCCTCTGCCGATGGGTCTTCAGTTCGATATCGTCGATCCGCGCGCCTTCCAGATTGAGCGAACCGCGCAGTTCGGGCGCATCAATGCGCACGCGCTGTGCACCGGTGAGCGCCTCATCAAGATCGCGCTCGACCTCGACCGCCGAATCAGCGCCCGGCATACCCGGGACGGCTTCGGCCCGCTCGCCGGGAGCATCGACACGCGAAGCCGCCTGTGTGGGATCGACCACCGGCTCGGGATAGAAAGTGCGCATGGCAAAATCCCACCCGAACAACAGGAGCATACTCAGCACGATGGCGAGGATTAGATTACGCTGATTGTCCAAGATGTTTGCTCGTTATCCGATATCGACGTCAGTTTGGCGGCGCCTTGGCACGGGATCGTGACCATGCCCCCCCCAGGGATTGCAGCGCAATAGACGCTTGGCGGCTAACCATCCACCCCTGATTGCACCATGCTCGCCGATAGCTTCGATTGCAAACTGGCTGCACGATGGCTGAAAGCGGCAGGTGGGCGGCAGAATGCGGCTCGGCCCAAGCTGCCATGCGCGCGCGATCAGGATCAGTAAGCGCTTCACTGGCGCGCGCTCCTGCGGCCCTTGCGCGGACGGCGCGCGGGGTCGGCCTTCCCCGCAGATGCACGCGAAAGCGCCACGGAGAGCTCTTCGCGCAAGCTCATAAAATCACGTTCGATCCCGCCTTCGCGGCCGATCAGCACATGATCGTGATCGGGCAGGCCCGTTTGTGGCAAGGCCTCGCGCAGCAATTCGCGAAAGCGGCGCTTCATGCGGTTGCGCACGACGGCGTTGCCGATTTTTTTGGTCACCGTGATGCCGTAGCGCACGCCCTGCCCCTCATTGGGCCTCGTGAGCAGCACGAAACCCGGCCGCGCAACGCGCAATCCGCGATTCGCCGCCAGAAAGTCGGCGCGCCTGGTAAGCACGGTCACCATCATGAGAATACTGATAGGGGGCTTGGTGCAAGAGGCCGAATCATTTGTTCAGGCCCCTAAGCGCCGGGCGTCGCGCATCGGGTGCCGGCGACCTGGCCAAAACCTGCTGGAGCGCAGCCAGCTCGCCAACGCGTCCGGCGAGGAGGATTGCCCAAGGAGGGCAATCGAAAGTGAGATCAGGCGCTAAGCGTCTTGCGACCGCGACGACGGCGGGCACGCAGGATCTTGCGGCCACCTGGAGTAGCCTTGCGGGCAAAGAAACCGTGGCGGCGCGCGCGCACGAGATTGCTCGGCTGGAAAGTGCGCTTCATGTCAAAAATCCCTGAAACAGAAACCATCAAATAAAAAGAGCCGCCAAACGAGAGGCGGCCTCATATGGAGCGGGCGCTTACTGGACGCCCGGGTCCAAGTCAAGGTGGGCAAGCATTGGCGGCGCATGGTCCTGCGCCTTTTGCGCGGGCGCTTCATCGCCCGCAAGCCAGCCGCGCATTTCCTCGCCGGTCAACCAGCGCGCGCTTTCAAACGGGACCGAATTGGTCATGGCATAAAAGTCCCGCGCGGCAGATTCATCCATGCCCATCTCCACGTAATAGTCGAGATAGCGGCGATGTTCGGGCGCACCGGGTGCATAATCTTCCGCGCCCCGACCCCAATCATCAAGCCAGCCATGCACGGCGAATTCGGCCTTGCTGGCGATCTGGCGGGTCTTGCCGGCTAGAAACAATTCCACCGCGCCCGAACGAACCGATCCGCCTTCGCGCACCCGCGTGGCGAGGCCAGCATCGCGAATCATCCGACCCAAGCGCAAATTGGCGCGGTCATCATGCGTACCGGGCGCCTCAACGAATTCGAGCACGGCAATTTCCGGATGCGCTGCGATCATGGCGGCGAAATGCTGCGGAGCGGAAGCGCGCGTCACATCGACCAGCGCGGCGGTCTTCTCGTCAAGCACACGGAACGGACCAAAAGCAGCAATCGCACTGTTGCGCGCCTCGTCATGCAGCGGCGAGACATAGCGCGAGGCCGTGGTGCTTTCCTCGACCACGACCCATTCCTCGACAACGATCCAGCTCTCCTGCGCCGCGGCAGGGACGGCAAATGCAGCAGCAGCAGTAAGGGCAAGCAGGCGGGCAAAGGCGGGCATGACCGCCTTGTGCACACGTGCGCCCTACCCGATTGCCAAGAGACAAGGTTTGCAACGCTTTAACAGCGTTTCGCTCGACAAGCGGGCCGCGCGCGGTAACATCGCGCGACAGGGGGTATTTTCGTGGTCGCAGTGGTTTCGACAGTTGCCTATCTCGGGCTTGAGGCGCGCGCGATCGAAGTGCAGTGCCAGCTGACCGCCGGAATGCCGCGCTTTGCCGTGGTTGGACTGCCCGACAAGGCGGTCGCTGAAAGCCGCGAGCGGGTGCAATCCGCGCTTGCCGCCATGGGCCTCGCACTACCGCCCAAGCGGATCATCGTGAACCTCTCGCCAGCCGATCTGCCCAAGGAAGGCTCGCATTACGATCTGCCCATTGCGCTTGCCCTGCTTGCAGCGATGGGCGTGCTCGATGTCGAGGAATTGTCCGAATGGGTGGCGGTGGGAGAGCTCGCGCTCGACGGGCGGGTGGTCGCCTCACCGGGCGTTCTGCTTGCCGCATTGCATGCAAGCGAGCGCGAGAAGGGGCTGATCTGCCCCGCCTCGCAAGGCGCCGAGGCGCGCTGGGCGAGTGGGATCAGCATCTGCGCTGCGCCCGATCTTGTCACACTGATCGCGCATCTCAAGGGCGATGGACAATTGCCGCTGCCCGAAGCGGGCGAAGTCGCGGCAGGCGGGCATGGGCCTGATCTGGCACAGGTCAAAGGACAGGAAACCGCCCGCCGCGCACTTGAGATCGCTGCGGCTGGCGGGCACAATCTGCTCATGAGCGGGCCACCCGGATCGGGCAAGAGCCTGCTCGCGGCGTGCCTGCCGGGCATCTTGCCGCCGCTCTCGCCCGCCGAGGCGCTCGAAGTGAGCATGGTGCAATCAGTTGCAGGCATGCTTGAAAGCGGGAAGATCAGCCGCACGCGCCCCTTCCGCGCGCCGCATCATTCCGCCAGCATGGCCGCGCTGACCGGCGGAGGCCTCAAGGTGAAGCCGGGCGAAGTCAGCCTGGCGCATCTGGGCGTGCTGTTTCTCGATGAATTGCCCGAGTTTCAGCGCGCCGTGCTCGACTCGCTGCGCCAGCCGCTCGAAACCGGCACGGTCGATGTCGCGCGCGCCAATGCCCATGTGCAATATCCTGCAAGGGT
>DAIQNS010000011.1:12706-19181 GCA_036788315.1 Alteraurantiacibacter sp.
GGTGCAGCTGGTGGCGGCGATGAACCCATGCCGCTGCGGGCATCTCGGCGATCCGGCGCTCGCCTGCTCGCGCGCGCCCAAATGCGCCGCCGATTATCAGAGCAAGGTGTCAGGACCGCTGCTCGACCGGATCGATCTGCATGTCGAAGTCGAGCCGGTGCGCGCGATCGACCTTGCCATGCCGCCGCCTGCCGAGAGCAGCGCGCAGGTCGCCGAACGCGTTGCCAGGGCGCGCGAGGTTCAGGTGGCGCGCGGCGTGCGCGCCAATGCCGAGCTCGACGGCGGCTTGCTGGAGCAATTCGCAACGCCCGATGAAGCCGGGCGCGCGCTGCTGCTGCAAGCGGCCGAGGCGATGCGTCTGTCCGCGCGCGGCTATACGCGGATCCTGCGCGTGGCGCGCACCGTGGCCGATCTGGCAGGCGCGGCGCAAGTGGGCCGCATACATGTGGCCGAAGCCTTGAGCTACCGCCGGCAAGCCCCGCGCGCCTGAGCTGACAGGGCGCGGCCCATCAATGGTTTGTCTGGCCAATGATTAATCTGACCGCCCTTCGAACAGAAGGCGATGGACCAGCGTTCCTTGGGCATCCTCCACGTCGAGATGGTAATCCAGCTTGAGCAGGTGTCACGACAGGAGACAGGTGACCTTCAGCCAATCAGGCCAAGCCTCTTCAGTTCGCGCTTGAGGTCAGGCGCGCCGCGAAAGACATGGCCGTGCCAGCCGCGCGCTCTGGCGGCGGCTACATTTTCTTGCCGGTCATCAATGAAGAACAGTGCATCAGGCGCAAGGCCATGATGCGCGGCGCGCGCCTCCATCACAGCATAGATCGCCGGATCAGGCTTCACGCATTTTTCCCGTCCGGAAACCACGATATCGCGCATGTGATCGAAGATTGGCGCTTCGGGACGAAACTGGTCCCAGAATTCGGCACCGAAATTGGTGAGGGCAAATTGTGGCACATTGCGCGCTGCAAGAGCTTCGACCAGCGCATGCGTGCCCGGAACCGGCCCGGGAATCGTCTCGTTGAAGCGCGTGGCATAGGATTCGATGTGCAGCGCATATCGCGGAAACAGCTGCTGGCGCTCGGGCACCATTTCAGCGAGCGGACGGCCCGCATCATGCTCGAAATGCCATTCCTCGGTCACCACGTGCTCGAGGAACCAGTTCAGCTCTTCAGCGTCGGCGATCAGCGTGGCAAACAGCGCGCGCAATTCCCACTGATAAAGCACCCGGCCCACATCCCA
The DNA here is from genome assembly GCA_036788315.1 of Alteraurantiacibacter sp. Lineage (GTDB taxonomy): Bacteria > Pseudomonadota > Alphaproteobacteria > Sphingomonadales > Sphingomonadaceae > Alteraurantiacibacter. The sequence continues at coordinate 13,949 of DAIQNS010000011.1, forward strand.
GACCACCGCGCCCACCCGGGCATGAGGGCCAGGCAAGCTGGCCTCAGACATGCAAAAAGCCCCCGCATCGGCAGGGGCTTTGCGAAAGACCAATGCCGCGCAAACAACGCGGCAAGCCCGGCTTCATCAGCCCTGGCGTGCCTTGAAGCGGCGGTTGGTCTTGTTGATCACATAGGTGCGACCGCGACGGCGAATCACCCGGCAATCGCGGTGGCGGTTCTTCAGCGACTTGAGGCTGTTGCGGATCTTCATGGCGGTTTCCAATATAAAAGGCACCGGAAACGCCCCCGGTGCCGCAATTTCTTGACCGCGCAGCTATGGGCGCATGGGGCAAAAGTCAAGGCAAACTCGCTTCGATGCGCCGCATGGTGCATTAAGCTCCGGTCCGACCAAAGATGGCGCATTGAGTCGCGCCAGATTTAATGAACCAGAAGGCCTTCTATGCGTTACAGGAACATGATGCAAAAAACCCCGATCCGCTCCGCCTCGGCCGCCGCCTTCCTTGCCCTGCTCGGGGCCTGCGCCGCGCCCGCTTACGTTTCGCCGGTCGAAGTCACACGCTTCGTTGCGCAAGGCGATGCGTTCCTTGGGCAGGGCACAATAGGCATCGAGCCCGCGCCGGGCATTGCTGCAGACAGTCTGGAATTCGACTTCTACCGCGAGGCCGTGCGACAGGAACTCGAGGCACTCGGCTACCGCGTGGTCGCACAGAACGGCGGCCAGACCGCGATCCTCGGCTATGCCGAAAACGTTGGCAGGCCCGGCGCAGACCGCGGCCCGGTGAATGTCGGCGTGGGCGGCTCGACCGGCTCCTACGGCTCCGGCGTGGGCGTTGGCATCGGGCTCGACCTGACCCCGCGTCCGGCGGACGAAATCGCGACGTTCATCACCCTTGCCATTCGTGACAGCGCGGGCGGCACCAATCTGTGGGAAGGCCGCGCCGCGATGACAGCGACGGTCAACAGCGATTTTGCCCCCAGCGATGTGCGTGCGCGGCGGCTTGCCGATGCCCTGTTCGCCGATTTCCCCGGGAGTTCGGGCGAGACGGTCATCGTCGAATGAACGAGACTGCCATCGATGCCGCCTTCGACAGCGGCAATATAGAAGTGCTAGCAATCGACGGGGCAAGCGCGCGGCTCGCGATTCGCGCCGACCACAAAAGCGATTTTGCGCAATGGTTTCATTTCCGCGTCTCGGGCACGTCGGGCAGTGAAGTGACGCTGCGCATGGAGGGGCTGGAAGCTTCGGCCTATCCGGCGGGCTGGCCGGGATACCGCGCCTGCGTCTCGGAGGACCGCGCCTTCTGGAGCCGCGCGGACACCTCCTATGACCGCACCGACGCGGGCGGCACCTTGACGATCCGCTACACGATCGCTTCGGGTATCGCCTATTTCGCTTACTTCGCGCCCTATTCGATGGAACGGCACAATGATCTGGTGGCCGAAGCGGCCATGGCACAGGGTGTGACCTACCGAAGGCTCGGCACAACGTTCGACGGGCGCGCGCTGGACTGCCTCGAAATGGGCGAAGGCAGCACACAGGTGTGGCTCTATGCGCGCCAGCATCCCGGCGAAAGCATGGCCGAATGGTGGATGGAAGGCGCGCTGGAAGTGCTCACCGACCCTGCCGATCCGCTCGCGCGGGTGCTGCGCGGCAAATGCGCGTTTCATATCGTGCCCAATTGCAATCCCGACGGCAGCTTTCGCGGCCATTTGCGCACCAATGCCGAGGGGGTGAATCTCAACCGCGAATGGGCCGCGCCAAGCGCCGAACGCTCGCCCGAAGTGCTGGCGATCCGCAATGCGATGGACGAAAGCGGCGTCGATTTCGCAATGGATGTGCACGGCGATGAGGCGATTGCGGCCAATTTCCTCGCCGGCTTCGAAGGCATTCCGTCCTGGACCGATGAGCTTGGCGAGAGCTTTTACCGTTACCGCGCGATCCTTGATCGCCGCACGCCCGATTTTCAGACCGCGAAGGGCTATCCCGCATCCGCACCTGGCCGCGCCAACCTCACGATCAGCACCAATCAGGTCGCAGAACGCTACGGCGCCTGCGCGATGACGCTGGAAATGCCGTTCAAGGACAATGCCGATCTGCCCGACGAGGCGCAGGGCTGGAGCCCAGAGCGGTGTAAGCTGCTGGCAAGGGAATGCCTGGCCGCGCTGGCCGAATGGTTAGAAGAACGCGGCGACTAGCGCCCCGCCTGCAGACTGGCTGGCCCGAAAGCTTCGGGCAGCAGGGCTGACAAGAGCCATTCGCCCTTTGCGCTGATTACCAGCGGATCGCGCCCGCCGAGTTGCGCCAGCTCGCTCAGCATCTGGCGGCAGCGCCCGCAAGGAGTAATTGCGCCCGCGCCCTCAATTGGGCCCGGCCCCGCTACAGCCACGGCAACCAGTCCGCCGCGCCTTCCGTCATTCATGGCTTTGGCCAGTGCCGCCGCTTCCGCGCACAGCGAAAGCCCATAGCTGGCATTCTCGACATTGGCCCCGAGGATCACCGCGCCATCCTCGAACAGGAGCGCCGCGCCCACGGCAAACTGCGAATAAGGCGCATAGGCAAAAGCCGCAGCCGCTCTCGCCTGTACCAGCAAGCCTGCGCGATCGATGCTCATGGTTGCACCACGATCCAGCGCAAATCGCCGTTCACGGCATCGCTGCGAAGCGCGCTGTTGGCCGTCCACAAGGCCCAGGGGCGGCCTGCATAATCGGGCTGAATCCAATCGCGCTCGAGCCACAGATTGCGCTCGATGCGCGCGGCAATGCCGTAAGCCGCCTCGAACTCGGGCGAGAGTTTCAGCACCACGGGCTGGCCGGTATGCGTTTCAACCTGGTTGATGAAGGTCGTCAGCTCGCTTTCCACTGCCGCTTCGATCACCGGATCGCCGCATGTGCTTGCCAGCGTTTCGAGCGCGATGGCGGGCGGCAGCAGCGCGGGATCGCGTGGCACGATGGTGACGAAATTGGCGGCCTGGTCCTGCGCGGGGATGCAGGGGTCATAAAGGTGCACCGCCCCATGCGAGAGCGTGCCGCCTTCAAGACTGTCCAGATGCCCGGCAAAGCGCGCATCGCGCCCGCCGCCGCCGCGGCTCGCCTCGAGATAGACGAATTTGGCCCCTGTCGCGGCCAGCGCTGTAAAGTCCACCGAGCCGTCCCGCTCGCCGATAAGCGCACCTTGCGCGGGAAATTCACCGCGCGAGGGATGCCACTTGCCCGCCTGCCACCAGGCCCAGCCCGCGCCAATCATCGCTGCAAGCACCACCACCCCAATAATGCGCCAGCGCCATATCGTCCTGCGACCGCGTCCCATGCTCAACCCCGCCCCTGATCAGTTGCGAATATGAAGCACGCAGATGAGCGTGAACAGGCGGCGTGCAGTGGCAAAGTCTGTTTCCACCTTGCCTTCGAGCGCATCGAGCAAATGCCGCGTCCCGCGATCGTGGATGCCGCGCCGGGCCATGTCGATAGTCTCGATCTCCTGCGCGGAATTGCGGCGCAGCGCGGTGTAATAGCTGTCGCAGATCGCGAAATAATCGCGCACGCTGCGGCGCATCCGGGCAAGGCCGAGACCAATTGTGCCCGCGGGCTCGCCCGTGCCCGAAGTCAGATGCCAGGCCAGCATCGAATCGACTACCGCCAGATGCACGCTCCATGGGCCTTCATGCCCTTTCTGCATGGCGCGCAAGGGGCGGAAAAGATTATCTTCGACCAGATCGCGCAAGGCGATCTCGCGCTCCTTTTCCACATCCTCGCTGCGCGCAAGCACCGTCGCTTCATCCAGCGTGATGGTCTCGATCCGGTTGCGCAGGTCCTGTTCCATGGTGCCGCGCGTTCTGCCGAGGCCCTGTAGCTTTGGCAATCGCTTATCCCGCCTCGCGTCCACTCGTCCCCGCTTTCCACAGGAGCTGTGTGATTATTTCACACGGCTGCATCTTGCCCGCAGCTCTGACGAGGCGCACAGAAGCGCAATGGCCGATAATCAATTGCTCACCCGCGCGCAGGAAAAGCCTGCCCCATCCGGCGAAATTGCCGGACGCAGCCTGCCTGCCAATCTTGACGCCGAAGCAGCCTTTCTGGGCGCGGTTCTGATCGACAATGGCCTGATCGAGGAATTATCGACGCCGCTCCTGGCAGATCATTTCTTCGCGCCGATTCACCAGCGCATCTATGAGCGTATCCTCACTCTGATCGACCGGCAGATGGTCGTCACCCCGGTGACGCTCAAGCCCTATTTCGAAAGCGATGAGGCGCTCGCCGAGCTTGGCGGGACGGCCTATCTGATGCAGCTGACCGCCGACGGGCAGGGCCTTCTGGCCGTGCGCGATCTGGCGCGGCAGATCTATGATCTGGCGCTCCTGCGCGAACTTGCGAGCGTGGGGCGGCATCTGGTCGAAGGCGCGCTCGACACCTCGCAGGAGGTTGAACCGATGAAGCAGATCGAGCTTGCTGAGGCGAGCCTGTTCCGCGTTGCCGAAGGCACCGTCACCGAGGGGCAGATCACGAGCTTTCGCGATGCTTCGATTGCCGCGATCAAGATGGCCGAAGCGGCGATGGCTTCGGGCGGCGGTCTTTCGGGCAAGACCACGGGCTTGGCGACAATCGACAGCAAGACCGCAGGCCTGCACAATTCCGATCTGATCATCCTTGCCGGCCGCCCCGGCATGGGCAAAACCTCGCTGGCTACCAATATTGCCTTCAATTGCGCGGCCAAGCATCTGGAATGGGAGCACGAGGGCGGCGAGTTTAACTATGGCGCGCCCACGGCCTTCTTCAGCCTCGAAATGAGCGCCGACCAGTTGGCCACCCGTATCCTTGCCGAACAGGCCGAAATCAGCTCCGAAGCGCTGCGTTCGGGCAAGCTGACGCGCGAGGAGTTTCTCGAATTGTCGCGCGCCAGCCAACGGCTCGCCAAGCTGCCGCTCTATATCGACGATACCCCCGCGCTCACCATCGGCGCCTTGCGCACGCGCGCACGTCGCCTGAAGCGGCGGCACGATATCGGGCTGATCGTGGTCGATTACCTGCAATTGCTGCAAGGTTCGGGCCGCGCGAACGACAACCGCGTGAACGAGATTTCCGAGATCAGCCGCGGGCTGAAAACGCTCGCAAAGGAGCTGCAGGTGCCGGTGATTGCGCTCTCGCAGCTCAGCCGCGCGGTCGAGCAGCGCGAGGACAAAAAACCGATGCTTTCGGATTTGCGCGAATCGGGCTCGATCGAGCAGGACGCCGACATG
>DAIQNS010000012.1:0-9226 GCA_036788315.1 Alteraurantiacibacter sp.
CGATGCGTTCGGGCAAAGGCGCTGCAGGAAGCGGCGAGTGAAGGCCGACATCAATGACCTGCCTCTTCTGGCGGTCAAGCGTCCGCTGCTGATCGGCGTTCTCAATCTGCTGATCGTGCTGGCAGGCTGCGCCGCCTTCTTCGGCGTCGAAGTGCGCGAGCTGCCCGATGTCGACCGGCCGATCATTTCGGTGAGCGCCAATCTGCCCGGTGCCGCGCCCGAAACGATGGATGCCGAAGTCACCAGGGTTTTGGAGAATGCAGTCGCCCGGGTCAGCGGAGTGCGCGAAATCCGTTCCTCGAGCGAGGAAAACAACACGCGAATACGGGTGGAATTCACCAGTGGCACCGATCTCGACAGTGCCGCGTCCGATGTCCGCGAAGCCGTCTCGCGGGTTACGCGCGAGTTGCCGGCACGCGTCGAGCAGGTGCGCGTGATCAAGGCCGATGCCGATGCCCAGGCAATCCTGACGCTGGCCGTATCGAGCCAGGCCTACGACACCGCGACGCTGACGCAGATTGTGCAGAACGATATCATTCCCGAACTGCTGAGGGCGCAGGGCGTGGCGAGTATCGAGGAATTCGGATCACGGCCGCAGCAATTGCGGGTGGCAGTCGATCCCCAGCGCCTCAACCGTTTCGGCCTGACCATCACGGATGTTGCAGAAGCTCTGGAGCGCGCGCCTTTCGATGTGCCTGCAGGCAGCTTTAGCAGCAATGCGCAGGAGTTGATCGTGCGCGCGGAGGCGAACGCGAGCAATCCTGAACTGATCAGAGACGTCGTCATTGCCGGGAACACCAGCATCGGCGATGTGGCGCAAGCCTATTTCGCGCCTGCCGATGCGGTCAATTTCGTACGCCTCAACGGCGAGCCGATCATCGGGCTGGGCGTGCTGCGGCAAGCCGGATCGAACACTATCGACATTTCCAACTCGGTGAACGAGGCAGTTGGCGCAGTGAATGCGCGTTTCGATGATATCACTGTGCAGGTCATCTCCGATGATGCGGATTTCATTCGTGTTTCGGTGCAGGAAGTGCTGCTGACCCTGGCTTTCACGATCCTTGTGGTGATCGCGACACTGCTTGTGTTCTTTGGCGCTCTGGGGCCGACCATCATTCCGAGCACCACGATCCCGGTAGCGCTCATGGGCGTGATCGCGGGCATCTGGCTGATGGGCTTTTCGATCAATCTGCTCACTTTGCTCGCGCTGGTGCTCGCGACCGGGCTGATCGTGGATGATGCCATCGTTGTGCTGGAAAACGCGCAGCGTCTTCAGAACAAGGGCTTTGGCAAACGTGCCGCCGCGGTGCTGGGGACGCGCCAGGTCTACTTTGCCGTGGTGGCAACCACAGCGGTGCTGGTTTCTGTATTCGTGCCGATTTCCTTCCTGCCCTCCGAAGCCGGTCGGCTGTTCAGCGAATTTGGGTTCGTGCTCGCGGTAGCGGTGATCCTTTCTTCCTTCGTCGCGCTTTCGCTGGTGCCAGCGCTCGCTGCGCGCATCGACCTGACTGGCGGCAGTGCAGCGCGAGGCGAGGGCGAAGCAAGCCGGGGAAAGCTCGGCGGAACCGTGCGCCGGCTGAACCATTTTGGCGGACGCATCAGGGGTCGGTATTCGCGGATTTTGAGCGGCTGCCTCAACCGCCCGTGGCTCACGCTTGGCCTCTCGGTTGGACTGGCAGTGGCGGCGGGCCTTTTGTACAATACGCTGGGCAATGAGCTGGTGCCTGATGAGGATCGCGGCACAGTCAGCATTCGCGCGCAGGGACCGGACGGTGTCGGGCTTGATTTCATGGATGGCGAACTCGACGAGGTCGAGGAGGTGCTCCAGCCGCTGGTCGATCAGGGCATCATTACTTCGACCCTGTCCATCGTGGGCCGCTATGACCCCAACCGCTTGCAGGTGGAGGCGCAATTGCTCGACTGGGACGAGCGCGAGATCGGCCAGACCGCGCTGGTCCAGCAATTGCGCGAGCCGCTCTCGCGCATACCCGGTTCGCGCGCATCGGCGAGCGGCCGGGGAACCTTGAGCTTTGGCGGCGGCGGCAATGACAGCATCGAAGTGGCGCTGACCGGAGCGGAATACGAGGGCATCTATCAATCCGCCCGCGCGCTCGCCGAAGCGATCGACCGCGATAGCGACATCCTTTCGGACGCCGACATTTCCTACCAGCCGACCCAGCCGCAGATCTCGATCCAGATCGACCGCCGCAGCGCGGCTGATCTGGGCGTGGATTTCGGCGATCTTTCGCTGACCTTGCGCGCGATGGTGGGTGGTTTCGAAGTGGTCGACCTGAATGTCGGCGACCAGTCGATCCCGATCTTCCTGACCTCTGAGACGGTGTCGATCAGCAATCCCGAAGATCTGCGCAATCTTTCTGTTCGCGGACGCGATGGACAATTGGTGCCATTGTCGAGCGTCACCGCAATCGTCGAACAGGGCATCGCGGCCGAGCTTGACCGCACCGAACAACGCCGTGCCATCGAAGTCGAAGCCGCGATTGCGCCGGGCGTCACGCTGGCCGATGCGGTCGAGGAAATCGAGCGGCTAGCCGAGGCAACGCTGGCCGAGGATATCGACCTGATCCTGCAAGGCGAAGCGCAATCGCTGGAAGAAACCGGCAATGACCTGCTGCTGACCTATCTGTTTGCGATTGTGATCGAGCTGCTGGTGCTGGTGGCACAGTTTGAAAGCATTACCAGCGCGCTGGTGGTGATGCTGACTGTGCCCTTTGCGCTCGCTGCGGCGGTATTCGCTCTGTCCGTTTCGGGCACATCGCTGAATATCTATTCGCAAATCGGGCTCGTGATGCTGATCGGCCTGATGGCCAAGAACGGCATTTTGATCGTGGAATTTGCCGACCAGTTGCGGCAGGAAGGCCGTGAACTGCGCGAGGCCGTGGAGGAAGCCGCGACCATACGTTTGCGCCCTATCGCCATGACGCTGATTTCTACCGTGGTGGGCGCTTTGCCACTGATCCTTGCCAGCGGAGCCGGTGCCGAAGCGCGCCAATCGATCGGCTGGGTGATCTTCGGAGGGCTGGGGATTGCGGCCATCTTCACGCTGTTCCTGACCCCTGTCCTGTACATGGGGATTGCGCGCTTCGGCAAACCGCGCAGCGTGGATCTTCAACGTGTGCGTGAGGAAATCGAGGGGGCCGATGATGCAGCGGCGCTTTCTGCGACATGATGCGTGGCGCTTTACTACTCGTCGCCAGCGCCATGGCGCTTTCCGCCTGCGCCAGTACTGTGCCCGATGCGCCAGGCCGCGCGGACATTGCCTTGCCACCTGCCTTTGCTGCGGACTACCGGCCCGCGCTCGAGCAGGATGGCAATTGGTGGGAAGGCTTCAACGACCCCCGGCTCAACGCGCTGGTGGAGCAGGCGCTCGCGGTTAATCTCGATATCGCCGCGACGCGCGAGAGGCTGCTTGCCTCGCGGGCTTTGCTTCGCGCCGCGCGCGGCGACCGCTTGCCGAGCCTTGATGCGTTTGCCGATGGCGGCATCGAGCTTGGTTTGGACGGGACCGGCAACGCCTTGAGCGCCGGGGCGCTGGCGCTGTTCGATCCCGATATTGGGGGGCGCCTTTCGGCCCGGACAGAGGCCGCGGCCGCGCGCGTAGCGGCCGCCGATTATCTAGTGGCGGACCGCGAGCGGCTGGTCGCTGGCGAGGTCGCGTTGCAATATATCGAATTGCGGCGCACCGGCGAGCGGCTGGTCCTGCTCGACGAATCGACCAAGCTGCAGGAACAGACGCTGCGCATAGTGACCTTGCGGTTCGAGGCGGGGTTATCGGCCAATCTCGATGTCCGCCGCGCGGCTGCCGATCTGGCGCAGACCCGCGCACAGCGCGGCGTGCTCGAACTGCAGCGCGCGCAGGCTTCGCATGCGCTGTCCGTACTGACAGGCGAAGTGCCGCGCACAGCCCCGACCGTTGCCGGGCAAACTCTCGGGATCCCGGCCTTTACAGGTGGCCCCGCCCTTGGCGTGCCTGCGGATCTTTTGCGCCGCCGTCCTGACTTGCTGGTAGCCGAGGCCGATCTTTTCGAAGCTGCAGCCAATGTCGGCATCGAGCGCGCAGATCTTTTGCCCACGATCACGCTTTCGGGCCGTGTGCTGGCAGGCGACGGGACATTTACAGGGATTGTCTCGGAAGTGCTGGGCAACCTTGGCGCGGCGCTCGACCTGCCGTTGTTCGATGGCGGCAGGCGGCGTGCGGAAGTGGACGCAGCGCAATTCGAATTGCAGGCGCGCTTCTTCGAATATCGGCAGATCGTGCTCGAAGTGATGGCGCAGGTCGAGAACGCGCTCGTGGCCATTCGTGCCTTTTCGGATCGCAATGCGGAACTCGAGCAAGCCATTGTCGAAAGCGAGCGCGCCTTCGAGCAGTCGAATGCCCTCTACAGGGAAGGTTTGGCGAGCCTGTTCGACGTGCTCGACTCGCAGCGGCAGCTGATCAGCAGTCGCCAGTCGCTGATCGACAGCGAGGCGGCTTTGGCAAGCTCTTTGGTTGAGCTTTATTCCGCGATCGGCGCAGCGCAGCCGGTTTAAGCCATGGACGCGAGCTGGCCGGGCCAGCTTTGCCTCAGACCGCGATGCTGGCGCTCGCGCCGCTTTCGCGGTGGCTGCGCAGCTTCTCGATAAAGAGCCGCGTCGCTTTGCTTTGCGGCGTGTCGCGACGCGTGAGGATGCCCGCGACCCGCGAGATTGGCGTGTTGGCGACATTGAGCCGGGTGAGCTTGCCTAGCCGGATGTCTTCGGTCGCCCAGTGAATGGGCAGGAAGCCGACGAAAACCTGTTGCCGCAGAACGCTGCGCAGAAATTCCAGCGAGGAACTGCGCACGCGCGAGCGCGGCGCCGCGTGGCCGCTTTGCGCGAAGAAGGCGCTCAGGAAGAACTGCATGTGCGGCTGGTCGAGCGTCACCCAATTGGCTTTCTGCAGATCAACCATTTCGACAATCGGCTGTCCGGCGAGTACGTGATCGCAGCCGGCAAATATCGCCGCCTCGACATTGAACAAGGGCTCGAAAACCATGTTCGCCTCGGGATCGCGGTCTGTCGTGGTCGTCACCACGACATCGAGCGCAGCATCCTGCAACATCGCGTGGAGCTCTTCATAGAGGCCGACCACGAATTTGGCGGAAAAGTCCGGATCGCTGGCAAGACATTGCGCCAGCGCATCATCGCAAGCGCGGTTCGTCAGCAGGCTGGCAATGCCGATCCTCACGCCCGTCACACCATCGTGCGAGGATGACCACAGCTCGTTTTCGGCTATTGCCACCAGATTGAGCACTTCTGCAGCATGCCGCATCAGGCGCTTGCCCTCATCGGTCAGGGCAACGCCGTCCGATTGTCGCTCAAACAGCTTGGTGCGATAGCGGGTCTCAATGTTCTTGATGCTGCGGGTCAGGGCGGGCTGCGAAATGTGCAGCACCCGGGCCGCCTTGGTGAAGCTGCCGCTCTTTGCAATTTCGAAGAAATGCCGAAGCTGGCGAACATCCATCGGTGCTTACACTCCTCTCGCGGACGGTGAAGAACGGGCGCAAGCTGCTGGCGAGGAGCTGCCAGGCACCGAAAGGCGCGCGCGCTGCGTGATCGCGAGCGCGGCGGTGCGAGAGTGCGGTTCGGAGATGTGCTGCACCATAGCAGCCGTTTTGCGCGCATTTTGTTGCCGCTGACAAGGCGGGCGGTACAAAATTCATCAGGTGGTCAATTGGCGAGTTGGACGGCCTTGCGGGGGCAGACCGGGGTCAAACGCTGCGGCAAACCATGGCGGTGAAGCGCAAGCGCTTGATAAGACATGCAAGTCAACGGCAAAAATCGAGCCTGATATGGCGAAAACGGCATGCAAGCAGCTGATATTATTACCTCATACCTATTTGTAATGCTCCTTCCAGCCAATGCTATTTGGCACTGTCTCATGCTCGTAATATCACTGATTGGTGAGGGAAGATTTGGTGTCAGTCAGGGTAGGGAAAGACCAGTCTGATGCATTGCCGTTATATAGCCTTTGCCGGGCACAAGATCGTTCCGGCTCTGCCCAGCTTTACGCGCTGGCGTTTGTGAGCACAGGTCGCGGTGTCTCTAGTTTGAAAACAGGGAGATTTTATGTTCAAGAATTTCAGTAGCGCCAGCACTACCTTGCTGTGCAGCACAGCCTTTGCCGCTTTGCTTTCACCCGCAGCCCTTCATGCGCAGGAAGCCCCCGCAGAGGCAAGCACGGCAAGCACGGATGACCGCATTATCGTCACTGCTCGCAAGCGCGAAGAAGATCAGCAGGATGTGCCGCTTGCCATCACCGCTTTCACGGCCGAGCAGATCCAGCGCCAGCAGATCAATTCGTTGACCGATGTGGCCGCGCGCACGCCGGGCTTCTCTTTTGAATCCTACGCCTCGGGCGCGCTCGAAACGCCGGTCATCCGCGGGCAGGCGCAGGCCTTCCTGACCAATCCAGTGCAGAACGTCGCGACCTTCGTCGACGGCATTTACCTGCAGCGCGGCTACATGATCGATGGCGGGCTGATCGATATGGAGCGGATCGAAATCCTCAAGGGCCCGCAAAGCGCGCTTTACGGCCAGAACGCCTTTTCAGGCGCGATCAGCTATGTGACCAAGAAGGCCAGCAATGAGTTCGAGCTTCGCGCAACCGGCACGGTGGGCACGGACGAGCGTCTTGATCTGACAGGCGCCATCGGTGTTCCGATCATCCCCGACATGCTCAGTGTGCGCGTCGGCGGCGGTATCAACAAATTCGACGGCACTTGGGAAAACAGTCATCCCCTCGCTGATGAGAACGTGCCTGGGCCAAGCACTGAAGGCAATGTTGGTGGCTATGACAATTGGGCGGTCAATGCGGGCGTCGTGTTCACGCCCACTGACTGGATCACCGTCGAGGGCTCTTATTACCGCACCGAAATCGAAGAAGAATCGCCTGCGCAATACATGCTTGTCGGCGGCATCGCTCTGGGGCTCTTGCGCCTAAGCACGATCAACGATTTCAACTGTTCGCCCACATTGCGCAGCGGTGTGATGCAGAACAATCTGTGGTGCGGCGAATTGCCCAGCAGCCCCGAGGAAGTTCCTGGCGCGGGCGTCAACCGCTCAGGTGCCGAGCCTGCCATCGATCCGCGCTCATTCGGCCAATCAGGCGTGAACGAGATTTACCGTGCCAGTGCCAGTTTGGATCTGACCGATGATCTCAACTTGTTCTATCAGTATGGCAAAGCCTCATCGCGCGTGTTTTCGGCGCGGACCTTTGCCCGCGATACGATTGCGGGCCTTCCGCAAGGAGCGGTGTTCGGGCTTGGCTCGGGCCTTGTGAGCTTCGATTCGCAGCCCAACGGCAAACTTGAAGCTGATAGCCACGAAATTCGCCTGGCCTATGACAATGGCGGTGCGTTCAATGCGCTTGGCGGCGTCTATTTCTACAATTCGACCGACTTCTACGGCTCGCGCCTGTGGTATCAACCGCCATTGGCACTGACCCCCTTGAGCGAATTGCCGGTCCTTTCGCCGGCCAATCTGACCATTCTCGACAATGAGACTTTCGCGATCTACGGCTCTGTTCAATACCAGCTGGGAGCATGGGAATTCACCGCCGAAGCGCGCTACAATGACGAGAAGAGCGCAAGGTTCACAGCGCCCGATCCGTTGAACGCAGGCCCGGAATTCTATTTCGACCTGCCCGATATTCCTGCCAATCCTGATCTCGATCCGGCCAGCTTCAATTTCTGGACGCCGCGCTTCACAATCAAATACGAAGTATCGCCAAACTCGCAGATTTATGTCTCTGCCGCGCGCGGCGCAAAGGCAGGTGGCTTCAACCGGCGCACGATCGACCCCGCATTCGAAACCTATGATCCCGAGTTCAACTGGACCTATGAAATCGGGACCAAGAACGTGCTCCTGAACGGCGCGCTTATCGTGAACGCCTCGGCTTTCTACATCGATTGGACCAACCTGCAGATCAGTGGCCGGGAGCCCGATGCGCTCGTTACCGATGCCGCGATCATCACCAATCTGGGCGGCGCCAAGACCTGGGGCCTCGAGCTTGCCACCAGCTACCAGCCGATCGACGAGCTGACCCTCTCGGGAACGGTTTCCTATGTCGAACCCAAGGTGGATGACGGCGTCATCTTCCTCGAAGCGGTAGCCGGCAACTGGTGTTCGTCCGGCGTCTGCGATCCGGCGGGCGACATCGGCGGCAATACCTTGCCACGTACGCCCAAGACCCAGCTCACGCTTGCTGCTGACTGGCAAGCGCCGCTCAATGCCGGGATGGACTATTTCTTGCGCGCGGACACCACTTACCAGTCGCGCCAGTTCGCCTCGTTCCTGAATGTTGGCTGGGTTCCCGAGCGCTTCCTCGTCAACGGCTCGGTCGGGCTCGAGGCTGACCGGTGGAGCCTGCAATTGTGGGCCAAGAACCTGCTCGACAGGGAATATGTGTCGAGCTCGCTGTTCGGCGGCGCGTTCAACTATGCGCCAGTGTTCGGTGAAAGGCGCACCGTGGGCCTGACCGCAACATTCGATTATTGATGCCAGCGCACAGCGCGGCAGCGATATGAGGGGGGCGGCTCACCTTTGCGGTGGGCCGCCCTTCTTGCATGGCTTGAGGAGAGGTGATTTGGCGAAGCGGACAAATGGTTATTTCCTGCAAGCTGCAGGCATTATTGCCCTCGGCATCGCACCCGCTACGGCGCATGCGCAGGCTGAGCTGAGCGCGCAAGAGCAGGAGCGCATTGCGCAAATGCGCGATTGGGTCGAACAAGTCGAACAAGCCGACTACTTCTTCTGGCGGCGCTATCTAGATCGTCTGGACCGTGACGGCGCGCAGTTTCCGCAGCCCGAAGTCTGGTATCGCCCGGCTGAAATCATCGCAGGCGGCGAATCCGCGCCCTGGCCGCGCACTGCCCCGGAGAAGCGCAGCATCTCTCCCGAAGCGCTTGCCCGGATCGAAGCCTATGCAATGGAGCGCGAGACAGGCGCCCTGCTGGTTGTCCGCAATGGCGCGATTGAATTTGAAACCTATGCTGATGGCCTGCATTCTGCATCGCTGGTGACATCGCGCTCGCTCGCCAAGACCGTGCTTACGCTCTTGTATGGGATTGCCATTGAACGCGGCGAGCTTGGTTCGATTGACGAGCCTGTTGGCCGGTATCTGCCTGAATGGGCAGATGATGCGCGCGGCGATGTTACCATCCGGCAATTGCTCGGCTTCGCCTCGGGC
>DAIQNS010000012.1:9236-18252 GCA_036788315.1 Alteraurantiacibacter sp.
TTCGACGCATGCCCCACGGCGCGCGACGACGTCGCGCTGCTCGGCTTCACCTCGGGCATTGAAATGGGCGAAACACGAGGCTTTGGCCCGGATAGCAAAGTGGTCCGCCTTGCCGAAGGGAGCGCCATCAACGCCACTGCGCTCTCGTTCGAGCGGGCCGGTCCGCCCGATGTGCAATTGCGCGTCAACAATGCCGATAGCCAGTTGGCGGCGCTGATCCTTGAGCGCATATCTGGTGAACGCTACGCGCAGCTGGTTTCCGAGCGGCTGTGGTCGCCACTGGGCGCGGGCGCAGCAACGCTCAACCTCGACGGCCTGGAAGGCGACGCGCGCGCTTTTTGCTGCATGCGCGCACGCCCGGTGGACTGGCTGCGGCTCGGGGCGCTGCTCGACAATGGCGGGCGAGTGGGCGAGCAGCAGATCGTGCCCGAAGCTTTCGTGGAAGAAATGAAGCGCGGCGGTCCGGTCAATCCGCTGGTCGGGTTGAGCGTGTTGCAGGGCTGGGATGTGGCAGACGATCCCGCACTCGCGCGCTTCACCATCATTCCCCAGTCCGAGCCTTTCGCATCGCCGGGCCTGTATCATTTGCTCGGCGGGCGCTCGATCACCCTGTGGATTGCGCCTGCTCACGATCTCATGGTCTTTCGCTGGGGCGATGATGTGAAGGACTGGGACAACAGCTTCATCATCAACGCCATTGTCGCAGGAATTGAAGAATGATCTCGAGGCGCAGGGGCGCAGCCGTGCTGGCATTGGCATACGCCGGTTTCGCCGCTGCGCCTGCGCTCGGGCAGCCTGCTGAGGAGCAGACCGCGATCATGCAAGATTGCCCGATATGCCCGCAGATGGTGGTGATCCCGCCGGGGACATTCGCGATGGGCAGCGAGGAGGCTGGCTTGCCCGATGACGAGAAGCCCCGGCGGACGGTCACGATCGAACGCTCTTTTGCGATCTCGCGCTTTGAAATCACGTTGGTTGAATTTCTCGCCTTTGCTGATGTCACAAGCCGCCAGCCCGGCCCGGATTGCTTTGGTTGGAACAGCGATGGGATCGCCACCAATTTCGAAGGCGGCAATTGGGTTGACCCTGGCTTTGCGCAGACGGACCGCAGCCCGGTCACCTGCGTTTCGTGGGAAGACGCGCGCGATTATGCGCGCTGGCTGTCAGAACGTACCGGCGAAACCTATCGTCTGCCAAGCGAAGCGGAATGGGAGTATGTGCGCTCCTTTCCTGCAAGCGATGGCGGTCAGGTGGATGGCGCCTCGCCCGCGCTGTGCGAATTCGGCAATGTCGCCGATATCAGCGCAGCCGAAGCGATGAAGGAGCACGCGGCCGTGACGCGCTTCAACCTTGGCCGCGTCGAGGCTGGCCAGCCGCTGCAACTCGATAGCAAATTCAGCCTCTACAACCGCGATGTGGAAGTGCCTTGGGAAGTTGCCGCGTGCCGCGACGGGACGGGCCTGTCCTCAGCGCCGGTCGGGAGCTACAAGCCCAACAAGTTTGGCGTGCACGATCTGGTCGGCAATCTGTGGGAATGGACGCAGGATTGCTGGGTGGAAGGCTATGCCGATGCTCCGGCAGACGGCGCGGCAGTTGCAAGCGGCTTATGCGAAATGCGCAGTCTGCGCGGCGGCGCCTGGGCCATGAATACCGACGGCTGGCGCATCGCAGACCGGGATCGCGATCATCCCGGAAGGCGCTATGCCGTGGTGGGCATCCGTCTCGTGCGGGAGTTGTAGATACGAAATAGGGCCGCCAGCATTGCCGGCGGCCCTCGCATCTTGCGGCTATTTTCTAAACGCGCTCGGGATATTTGCTGAACACATGTTCGAGCACGATCCCTTCAACATCTTCGAGCCGCTTGGCGACGGTCCCGTAGGTGTTCCACAAGGTGCCATAGATACCATCGGGCTGGTCCTGCATGCCCCACCATTTCTTTTCGGCAGCACGCGTGATCCCGACCCAGCTGTAATCGCAGTCGACGAGGTCGATGGCCGGGTCCATCAGCTTGTCGTAATCGCAGCGCCACCATGAGGAATCCATGCGCGGCTGGAAATCGCCTTCGCCAGCGAACAGCGCGGGAATGATCCATGAGAAGTTGTTCCCGCTTTTCACATAGCTGTGCATCATCGGCTCGCGGCTGTCCATGAACTGGCTGCGCTCCACACTGGTCATACCGCCGCCGGGATAGAGCAAATAGCTCTCGGCGAAGATCGAATCCTCGGGCGTAAGCATTTCGCCGGTGATGGGGTTGCGGATCTGGTCGACCGGCTCGAAAGTATAGGGATCAAGGACCACGCCTGTATAAAGCCCCAATTGCAGGGCCGTGCCTTCGGGGAAAGGCTCGAACTGGGGGTATTGTCCGGGGATCGGAACCACATTCTGGAACGACCAAGTGCCGCAGGTGCCATAGAACACCCGGGCCGGCTTGCCCACTTCGGTCAGATAAACGCGCGAATAGCTGCTCACATAGGTGCGCCCTCCCAGAGGGTTCTGCGTGCTCTTCATGAGTGCGCCCCACCGCCCAACCGGATCGTCGAGATCGAAGGGAGCACTGATGTCGAGCGTCCAGGGCTGCTGTTCCCACAAGGCCTTGGGGAAATCACGGCCAACCGGAATGGCGGCGGCCGAGACATTGGGCCCGCTATCCTGCGCGAGCGCTTGACACCCGCCCAGCGGTATCGAGAAACCGCCTGCCATAACCAGTGCGCCGCCCTTGAGAGCATTTCGCCGTGAAATTATACTGCGATCCGTATCGTTCTTCTGCATGGTCGTG
The DNA here is from genome assembly GCA_036788315.1 of Alteraurantiacibacter sp. GTDB lineage: Bacteria > Pseudomonadota > Alphaproteobacteria > Sphingomonadales > Sphingomonadaceae > Alteraurantiacibacter. The sequence continues at coordinate 12,013 of DAIQNS010000012.1, forward strand.
CTCCCTGGGGCTGACTGGACTGGTTGGTTTTGGCCGTGTCCTGCTATTTGGCCGGTGCGCTGGCTTTCTTCGACAATTCGCCAGCGTCTTGTTTGACTTTCAAGGTCTTGAACGTCGCGTATTCGTTCACCGTGCCCATTTCCTGTTTGGGCCATCTGGTGGCGAAACCGCGAGGGAACTGCGTATCGTCATCGGCGCGTCCGTCCTCGCTCCAGAGCAAGGGGAAATGGCTACCCTCAGGCTTTTCACCGTCGAGCATTTCATCAAAGCTCACGCCTGCCAGATTGACGCAATCCGGGCGCGGCGCCCAGCGGATATCATCGCCGAACACGCGTTCCGAAATCGCGATGCGCCAGCCATCGGTCGGGTTGCCGGCAGAGTAATGCAGCACCCAGGGATGCACCACGAGCATATCGCCGGGGTCCATGTTCCACCGCAGGAAGCGCAGGCCCTCTTCGCCGCGCCGGCTTTCGATATCGGGATGCGGCACCCGGTCATCGGGCTTGGTCATCTTGCGCGCGTTGGGGCTGAAGAGCCAATAGGGCACATCATCGTGCTGTGTAGCTGCGAGCACTTCGAGGCAGTTTTCCTCGACAATCGGCGTCAGCGGGATCCACAGGCTGGGCACCATCTCGCCTGTGACGGGCCAGCCCATGCGGTCGCAATGCCACAGCGTCTTGGCATCGGATTGCGGGGGCTTGGCGAAGAACTCATCGAAGAAGAAGCGGATTTCCTTCGATTGCATGATTTTGCCCGCAGCCTCGGCAATGGGCGATTCGAAGATGAAGCGCCGATACTCGGGAATGCAGCGCGCCATATAGCGGCCCGGGATCGTCGGCAGCAGGCCCACGTCATGCTTGTCGATTATGACATCGCGCGCAATCGGTTCGAGCAGATTGATCCAGTCAGGGTCGAGCACCTTGCGCAGACACACCGCCCCATCGCGGTTATACGTGTCGATGTCATCTTGCGTTATTTCGCGGAGCGGATGGCGATTGAAAGCGATGGTCCATGTCCCTTTTCAGCGCGCGGCAGAACCGGATGCTCCCGCGCAGTTTCGCCAGACATTCGTGAGTTCTGTTCGCACAGGCAAATATCATGAAGGGCACGGGCCATAAGCGGATTGCATGGCAAATTATCATACGTGCGGCGCCGCGGCATGCTTATCGCAATATCCGCATCGACCCATCCAATTCCTGGAGGGTGCGCGCCCTTTTGCAGGGCTTGCGCAAATGCATGATGAGTGGCGGGAGGGCGGGAGGCGCTGGTGCCGCTTACAGGACTCGAACCTGTGACCCCATCATTACGAATGATGTGCTCTACCAACTGAGCTAAAGCGGCGCCGTGTTTCTTGCGTATGCTGCCTGAACAGCGCACGCAAATGCAAAAGGTGGAGGCCCGAGCCGGAATCGAACCGGCGTGCAAGGATTTGCAGTCCTCTGCGTAACCACTCCGCCATCGGGCCGGAAGCCGCGCCAACTAGCGAACGCAGCCGCAATGCGCAATGCAATTATGCGCCTTCAACCAGCGCCGCGTTTTCGCATCAAGGCGCTGAGCAAAGGGGTAAACAGGTGGCTAACCATTGACGCCGTCAATTCTTTAGGACGTCTTTTGGCATTGGGGAGGCAAGCCAATCGACGGCGATGCAGCCTGTGCCGCCGTCCTTGCGCCGAACCCGGATGACGAGCGAGCGCGATGACGAGCCAAGCCTTGAGCGAGACTGACCCGGCCGATCTTGCGCACGAGCGCTCGGTCGAAAGCGGGCATGTGTATATCAAGTGCCGCGCCAAATCGGGACTTACGGCTGAACTGCGGGTGCGCGATATTTCGCTTGGCGGCTGCATGGTCGAATGCGCCGAGTGGACCGCCATTCCGGGCGAGCGCGTGCTGGTGATCCTGCCCGGGCTCGATTGGCAGCCGACGCGGCTGGTCTGGCTCGAAGATGGTCTTGCAGGCCTCGCCTTCGAGGAATTGCTGTACGAGCCGCTGGCGATCCATCTCCAGCGCTTGATCGGCTGAGAACGCCCGGTCCGGGGCCGCAACATGTTAACGGGCGGCAAAGCATGAAATTCCACGGACGGTTATCCAGCATAGTGAAGACGAGGTAAACCTGCGGCTCCTATGGTGGCACGACCAAGGGGACACGAGAGATAAACAGGTGAACACAATTGCTACAGCCCAGCGCGAGCGGCTCAGGATCAAGTGCCGCGCAAAATCCGGAATGAGTGCCGAACTCGAGGTGCTCGATCTGTCCGAAGGTGGCTGCATGGTCGTCTATCAAGGCTGGTCGGCGCGGATCGGGGACCGCGTCCTGACCACTTTGCCAGGACTTGCCGCGCAACCGGGCGAACTCGTCTGGATCGAGGACGGCAAAGCTGGCATCGCTTTCGAGCAGCCGCTCTATGGCCCGGTGCTCACGCATTTGCAGCAGCGCATGGCCTGAGCTGGGCTTCCGGCCCAGCTTCCAAACCTAGCTTCCCGCGGTATTGATGCCCTTGCTTTGCAGGTAGCGTTTGATGTTCCTTGCTGCCTGACGAAGCCGCTGTTCATTTTCGACCAGGCCGATGCGGACAAAGCCTTCGCCTTCCTGGCCATAGCCAACTCCCGGAGCGACCGCGACTTCGGCATGCTCCAGCAATTCCTTGGCAAAGGCCATGCTGCCCATTCCCTTCAATCCGGGTGGCAAGGGCGCCCAGGCGAACATCGATGCAGGCGGCGCGGGAATCTCCCAGCCTGCACGGCCGAAACTCTCGACCAGCACATCGCGCCGCCGGCACTTCGCTTCGATGGTGCGAATCTCCTGCTTGTGATACAAGAGGCGGTTTTTCTCGACGATATCCTGCGGCCCGTTGAGTGCGGCGCAAGCCGCGGCCTGAATGGGCGTGAAGGCACCGTAATCGATATAGGATTTGACCCGCGTCAGCGCCGAGATCAATGTCGGGTTGCCAACTGCAAAGCCGACGCGCCAACCGGCCATCGAGTAGGTTTTCGAGAGGCTGGTGAACTCGACTGCCACGTCCTTGGCGCCCGGCACCTGCAGGATCGAAGGCGTAGGCTTGCCATTGTAGTAAAGTTCGGAATAGGCGAGGTCAGAGAGAATCCACACCTTGTGGAACTTGGCCCAATCGACGAGCCGCTCGTAAAATTCCAGATCAACCACTTCGGAAGTCGGATTGCTGGGAAAGTTCACCACCAGCACCGTGGGGCGCGGGACGGTGTAGATCATCGCGGTTTCCAGCTCGTCCCAGTAATGTTCGTCAGGCGTGGTGGGCACGCTGCGCACCGAAGCGCCGGCGATGATGAAGCCGAACTGGTGAATGGGATAGGACGGGCTGGGCGCAAGAATCGTGTCTCCGGGCGCGGTGATCGCCGTCGCCAGGCTGGCCAGACCTTCCTTCGAGCCGAGCGTGACCACGACTTCGCTTTCGGGGTTGAGCTCGACGCCGAAACGGCGCTGGTAATAATTCGCTTGTGCGCGGCGCAGGCCGGGAATGCCCTTGGACTGCGAATAGCCGTGCGCATCAGGCTTCTGTGCCACTTCGCACAATTTGTCGATCACATGCTGGGGCGGCGGCAGGTCGGGATTGCCCATGCCAAGGTCAATGATGTCGCGCCCTTCCGCTCGCGCAGCCGCTCGCATCGCGTTGACTTCGGCGATGACATAGGGCGGTAGGCGCTTGATGCGGTAGAACTGGTCGTCCATTGGTCCTCTGACTTTGTTACAGATGCGCCCCGGCGGGGAGCCGCAAGCCTTGTGGAGCAAAGCCCGGGGAAGCGCAACGCGGGCTTGATGCAAATCCTCAGCCACTCTCCACATTGCCGTGCAAGTCATTATAGGGAGCATGATGCCAGACAAAGCCCCGCCCGCAGGCCAAGCCGCCGATATCTTTACCGAGATGCTCCAGATGCAAGGCGAGGCCGCGCGTCAGATCATGCAGAGCTTCGCGCCTGAAGCAGTGCAAAGCCTGCCGGGCGACGAAGTCTATGCCGAAATGGGCAAGGCGATGCTGGAGCTGCAGGAAATGTGGCTTGGCCCGGTTTTCCCCGGTAATGAAAAGCCGCCTGCCGCGCCGCTCCTGTCCGACCCCAAGGCGTGGATGGATGCGGTGCAGAGCTGGTCCAAGTCCATGCCGATCCTCGATTTCGAGAAGCAGCAACAGATGTGGTCGGAAGGGATGGGGCTGTGGCAGCAAATTCTGGAACAGTATAATCCGGCAGCCTCCGACCCTCAGGCGCGGAGCGAGAAGGCCGCTGACCGGATGCCACGCAAGGACCGCCGCTTCGCCGATCCGGCATGGAGCGAGCAGCCGGTCTTCGCGCTGATCCACCAGACCTATTTGCTGTTGGCGGAGAAAATTTCCGAAGCGGTCGATACCGCCGATGGTCTGTCAGAGCATGACCGCGCACAATTGCGCTTTGCCACGCAAAGCGTGCTCGATGCGATGAGCCCGGCGAACTATCCCATGATGAACCCGGTGGTGCTCGAGCGCACCGTGGAAACCGGCGGCGAAAACCTGCTGCGCGGGATGGAGCGGCTCAAGCATGACCTCGACAAAGGTCAACTCACCCACACTGATACGAGCAAATTCGTGCTGGGCGAAAATGTCGCGGTAACGCCAGGGAAAGTGATCCACGAAACTCCGCTTTACCAGATCATCCATTATGCGCCGACCACCGAGAAAGTCATCGCGACGCCGCTGCTGATTTTCCCGCCGTGGATCAACCGGTTCTACATTCTCGATCTCAACCCGAAAAAGAGCTTTGTGCGCTGGGCTGTGGAGCAGGGGCTGTCAGTGCTGCTGGTCAGCTGGCGTTCGGCGGACGAGAGCCTGAGCGAAGTCGATGGCGAGACCTATATCCGCGCGCAGATGGAAGCGATCGATGTGGTGCGCGAGAGGCTCAAAGTGCCCAGCGTGCACACGGTCGGCTATTGTGTCGCTGGCACGAGCCTTGCCGCTGCGCTCGCGGTGATGGCGGCCCGGGGCGAGGCGGACAAAATCAAGAGCGTCACCTTCCTCACCGCGCAAGTGGATTTCGAGCGTGCGGGGGAGCTCAAACTGTTCGTCGATGACGCCCAGCTGGAACTGGTGCGGCAGGCGAGCAAGGGCGGCTTTCTGGATGGCCGCTACATGGCGGCGACTTTCAACATGCTGCGCGGATCGGATCTGATCTGGAATTATGTCGTCAATCACTACCTTCTGGGCGAGGATTACCCGGCTTTCGATCTCCTGTACTGGAACGGCGATGTCACCAATCTGCCCGCCAAATGGCACGCCTGCTATCTTCAGGACTATTACCGCGACAACAAACTGGTGCAGCCCGGCGCGTTGAGCATCGGCGGCACGCCTGTCGATTTGCGCAAGGTCAAAACGCCGGCCTATGTGCAGGCGGGCAAGGACGATCACATCGCCCCGGCGCAAAGCGTGTTCCGCATTCAAAAGCATCTGACCGGCCCGATCCGCTTCGTGCTCGCGGGAAGCGGCCATATTGCCGGGGTGGTCAATCCTCCCGCGGCGAACAAATATCAGTACTGGACCTGCGCCAAACCGCAGAAGAGCCTTGAGGATTTCATCGCCAAAGCGAAGGAGCAGCCCGGCAGCTGGTGGCCGGACTGGTTCAAATGGATCGAGAAGCTCGACAGCTCGTTGGTCGAAGCCAAGGGAAGGCTGGTGCCCGGTGGCCGCGACAACCCCGCCATCGAGGATGCGCCGGGCCGCTACGTCAAACTTCGCTAGATGCTCGCCAGCGGCGCTTGTGCGCCATTTCAGGCTATGCTGCACTGCACAATATTTGCTTGACTTCGCAGCTGCGAGCCCCTAATTGTGCACTGCAACAAAAGCCGCCACGCGGCGATTGGCGACAGATATATTCAAGATGAGAAACGCGAGAGCGAGGGACCATGGCTGAAACCAGAACTGAAGATAAAGCCGAACCGGCCGATGCCAAGGTTTCGGCAAAGAAGCCCGCTGCCGCCAAGGCAGTGAGCCAGACCGGCAGCTCGCCTGCCGCAAAAGCGGGCAGCGAGGCTCCGGTCAAGGCGCAAGCTTCCGCACCGGTAAAAGCGGCGGCGAAGGCACCGACTGCCAGCAAGCCGACTGTGAAGAAGCCGCCTGCAAAGAAAGCTTCTGTGAAAAAGCCGGTGGCGAAGACGGCGGCCACCAAGACGGCTGTTGCCAAGAAGGTGGTTGCGAAGAAGCCCGTCGCCAGAAAGCCTGTCGCTGCAGCCAAAGCTGCCATCAA
>DAIQNS010000013.1:0-4236 GCA_036788315.1 Alteraurantiacibacter sp.
ATTGCGCGCATTGGCGAGCGTCGGCCAGTCGATGATGGAGCCGGTGTTCGCCGGAGTGGGCGAGACGACCTGGGTGATCCGGTTCAATGTCATTTCCGCCATTGTCACCATCGGGACGGTTTTCCTGACATCGCCGCTGGGCTTTACGGTGCTTGCCTGGTCGCAGGCCGCAGTGGTGCTGCTGATGTCCTGCTTTGCGCTGTGGCTGATGCACGCCAAGGGCGGCGTCTCGATCCGCGGCGCGGTGATTGGATATTTGATCGGATTTGCCATTGCGGCAGTCTACGGCGTGGTGTTAGAACTCGTGCGGCTGGTGTTTCTGCCGCAATTCGATCTGACGCCTTTGCTGATGTTGATCACCGGACTCGCAATTTCCGCAATGTTGCTTCCCTTGGTGCTCTGGATCGGTAAGCTGGCAGGGGTATTCTCGCTCGAGATATTCCGTGGCTAACTGAGACCAGCGAGACTGCTTATGTTGCTCTATCCCGACATCCCCATTGCCTTTGTGCATATCCCCAAAAATGGCGGAAAGAGCATCCGTGCCGCACTCGATCGCAGCGGCCACTGGGATTTGTCGGCCACTGCGCGCGATCTTGCGATGGATGAGGCGGAACTTCACACCAGCTTCGAGGGCGGGCAAGGCTACGCACACCCGCTGCTGGGGCGAACGAAGCTCGAGCATCTGCCGTTGCAATTCTGGCGCGAGCATTTTGCGCAGACCTGGGCCGCGTTCCAGACCATGCCCAGCTTTGCTGTCTTGCGCGATCCGCGCGACCGGTTCTTTTCCGCCATTCTTCAGCGGCTTGGCGAATATCAGGGGCAGCGCAGCCTGCGCGCGGATGATCCGCTGGTGACCAGCGAAGCCGCGCGCGTGGCGCAATGGCTTGAGAGCCGCGGGCCTTTCAGCGACATCGAATATATCCATTTCACGCGGCAAAGCGATTACGTCGAACTCGACGGCAAGCCGTGCACCACTGCTCTGTTCGCGATTGACGACACCGCGAGCCTTGGCGACTGGCTCAACCAAACCGCGGGCGTTTCGCTCGAGGTGCCGCACGACCACGCGAGGCGTGAGCCGAAATTATGGTCGCGGCCGATCCAGCCTGTCGCGCGGCTCGTGGGCCGCTTGCTTCCCGGCGCTGTCAAGCGCGCGATCTATCCGCTGTGGCGCGGCAGCGGGGCCTTTGCCAATGCCGCAGGCCGGTACAAAGAGATCGGGCTCGACGATGATGTGGAGAAATTCGTCACCGAATATTACGCACGCGATTTCGCCTTGTTTGCGCAGTGCCAGAAGGCGGCCAGTGGCAGCAAAGGATAACGCGTTGGGCAAGATTGCGATCAACGGGAAGTTTCTGGGTGCCAATCTCAATGGCGTCCACCGGACCGCCGCGCATTACTCGCAGCAATTGCTGCGCCGTGCCGGGGAGATGCATCAGATACGCCTGCTCGCCCCGCGGGCGGTGAGCGTTGATCCGGCATTCCCCGAGCTTGAGGCGACGCCGGTTCCCGGGCGTTTCGGCAAGGGGCAGGGATGGGAAATGCTCACGCTGCCGCAAGCAGCGCAGGGCGAGCTGCTCTTGAATTTCTGCAATCTTGGGCCGCTGCTGCACAGCAACAGCATTGTCATGATCCACGATGCACAGACCTTCCTGTTCCCGGATGATTATTCGGGGCGTCAGGCGGCGTTCTACCGGCTGCTTCTGCCATGGATCGGCCGCCGCGCGCGCCGGGTGCTGACCGTCTCGGAATTTTCCCGGCAGATGCTCGCCCGCTACCGGATCGGCACGCTCGACACGATCGATGTCGTGCACAATGGCACTGACCATATTCTTTCCGAGCCAAGCGATGAGGCGATCATCGAGCGTCTTGGCCTGGCGGGTCGGCGCTACGTCATGGCGGTGGGTTCTGCCAAGGGTTACAAGAACATGCGCGCCATTTTCGAGGCGATGCGCGAGCCGTTTGACGAGGATGTGGCCCTCGTGGTTGCGGGCGGGCCGGGCGAAGAGGCTTACCGCGCGAAGGGATGGGCCCCGCCTGCGGGCACGATTTTCACAGGCTTTGTCTCCGATGGCGAACTGCGCGCGCTTTACAGCGCGGCGGCGGTGTTCGTTTTCCCCTCGCTGACCGAGGGTTTCGGTCTGCCGCCGGTCGAGGCGATGCATTGCGGTTGCCCCGTTGTCGCGGCGCGCGCGGGAGCGATGCCCGAGGTGCTTGGCGATGCGGCGGTGCTGGTCGCTGCCGATCAGCCCGGGGAATATCGTGAGGCGATTGCGGCGTTCTTGGGCGATAGCGCCAGAGCGCAGGATTATCGCCAGCGCGGGTTCGCTCGAGCGGCAACACTGACATGGGACCGTGCGGGCGAGAGGCTGCATGCGCTTGTCGAGAAACTGCTTTGACCGGCCCGTTTCAAACGAAGTGATGGTGGCAAACAAAAAGGGCGGCCCGAGAGCCGCCCTTTCAATTAACTTCAACTTGAATGACAGATCAGGCGAAGTAGAAGTCAGCTTCGGTCAAGTGCACGTCATAAACGTTGATCTTGGTTGAACCGTAAGTGATCTGCGTGTGCGCACCCTTGTAGATGAAGGTGACGCCTTCGCCTTCGGTGAACAGCAGCCTGTCGAGGCCGACTTCGAAACCATAGACCTTGTCGAAACCGTCATCCTTGTCGAAAACGAAAATGTCCATCGAGCCGTCGCCGGTGCGCTGGCCACCAGCGCCGCCGAACAGTACGTCATTGCCGTCGCCGCCGATCAGGATGTCGGCACCTTCACCGCCGTAGAGACGGTCATCGCCAGCGCCACCGTCGAGCGTATCGTCGCCAACGTTGCCGATCAGCTTGTCATTCGAGCCGTTACCGAAAATGACATCGTTCCCTTCGCCGCCATCGACACGATCCCGGTTCGCGCCAGCATAGATGAGGTCATCGCCGCCATTGCCGAAGATGGTGTCGCGGCCACCTTCGGTGCTGATAACGTCATCACCTTCGGTTCCTTGTACAATGTCACCAAATGAGGTTCCCTGAATGGTTGTACCTTCGATTGCCATATGATTTTCCCTTTTTGATTTGCGTGATGTGCCCAAACGACCCGATGTTGTTATCCACCAGCATGTCTCGAATCGAATTCGACCGAGGCCGTTATGGAATGGATAATACAAGATTAACGATATGTCGCAATCAGTGAATCCATTAGCGATGTTTTTGTCCCAGTTTGGGCCGCGGCAATAAAGCTACAAATAAAGCAGACGCAAAAATGCGGCCTTGTTGGGAACCAGATAGGGGCCAACACGTAGTCTCGCGCACAAATGCACGAGTGAACTATGACAGTTCAGTGAACGCTAACAAGCGCTAGACAAGGGTTATGAAACCGAAGGAGGCCAACAAGTGCAGTGGGCGGCGAGCACTTGGCTTCCCCCGCCATGGCAAATGGGGCGCCTGAGGCGCTAGCCAGCAGGATGCGTTGGCGGTTTTGAGAAAAGCGTGCTTATCCGAACTGCAGAATCTCGCACAACAGTACCAATGCTGCATTTTCGCCAGCAAAGCTGGCATAGTTGCTCAATCTCAGAAGATGAGCAGGCCTTCGCTGGTCTGCTGTACATCCAATTCGGTAACAATACTTCCAAGAATGTTGGCGATCGCTATGGTTCCGTTCTCGGTTTCCAGCTCCAGGATGGAGAAACGTCCGCTTTTCACAATAGAGATCTCGCCGAGGCTGTTCGCACCGACACCAGTCAGAAGCAAGCGGTCGCCCTCGGCAAGATTGAAGTCGAGGATCGTATCGACACTGCCGAAATCGGAAACATCGAAGACAAAAGTGTCTGCGCCAGCGCCGCCCTTGAGCCTGTCGTTGCCGCTACCGCCGTGGAGCCAGTCATCGCCATCGCCGCCGAAAAGCGCATCGTCTCCGGCGCCGCCGATGAGGCGGTCATTTCCTGCATCGCCGTAAAGCGTATCGTTGCCAGCGTCTCCGAACAGCCAGTCATCGCCGCCGCCGCCGCGCAGGACATCTGCACCGTCATTGCCTTCGAGCCGGTCGTTGGCACTGCCGCCAACCATAAAGTCGTCGCCCGCCAGCCCTTGCATAAGCGTGGGTTCGCTGTCGGCGCGCAGGCGATCATTGCCCGAAGTGCCGGTCACGAAGGCACCATAGAGCGGCGCGTCATCGTCAGGCGTTTCGGGTACGGGCACGGGCTCCGGCTCAGGCGCGGGTTCAGGCGCGGGTCGAGGCCGCCGTCGAG
>DAIQNS010000013.1:4246-5842 GCA_036788315.1 Alteraurantiacibacter sp.
CTGGTTCCGGCTCAGGCACAGGCGCCGGTTCCGGCTCCGGCTCTGGTTCGGGCTCAGGTTCGGGAGATGGAACAGGCTCAGGTTCGGGAGCTGGTAAAGGCTCCGGCTCCGGCTCCGGCTCCGGCTCAGGCGCCGGCGGCGTCCCGGTGGCAAGCTTTGCCAGAAGCCCGCTGTAATCATAGGTTCCATCGGCAAACACGAAGTTCTCGATATTAAGCAGCTTCGTGGTCGCGCCAGAGCGGTGGATCAGGGTCAGCGCTCCGGCCGGATCAAGCACGCCGGTGAACTGCGCAAGCGCCAGATCGAACACTACGGTGTCGGTCCCCCACTGGCCATCGAGCACGTCGTGGCCGAGCGTGAAATGGAAGCGGTCATCGCCGCGCCCGCCGGTGAGCCAGTTGTCGAGCGCATTGCCGGTCAGGACATCATTGCCATCGCCCGCAAAAGCGTTCTCAATTGTCGCATTGCCCAGTTCCAGCGTGACCCCGGCAAGGCGCGTTGGGGTGAGACCCGAAAGATCGATCACACTCGCGCTGGTGATCGCCGCGGCGTTGATCGCATCGATCCCGCCGTCGGTATCGTTGAGCACCCGCCGCGCTGCGTGTTCCTCGCCGCTGTACAGCGTGCCGAACTCGTCTGTGTAGACATAGGTATCGTCGGCAAGGCCGATCGTGCTGCCGAGCAGCGTGTAGCCAAAGTCATCGAACAGTCCGCTCGCGGGCGTTCCGTCCTTGTTGAGGTGATCGGGATTGCGGTTGTAGATGTCGATCGTCCAGGTGCCCTTGGCGTTCTCGCCGAAGGTTGCGACCGAGGAAAACTCGAACAGCGAAATGCTGCCGATCTTGGTGGCGCCGGGCAGATCGTAAACCAGCCTTACCGAAGTTCCCTCCGGCGAAGTCAGATAGATATCGATGTCGGCGGTGAAGACGTAGCGGAAGTCCATCCAGATCTGGATGTGCTCGAGCCGCAGATCGGTAGCAATTTCGAATGTTGTCGAAAGATGATCGCGAACCCCGGCGACCATCGTGTCGCCCACTTTGATCATGCCGCTCTCGATTGTGGTCAGCGTGTCGAAGGTACTCTGCTTGGTCCAGCTTTCGGCAAGGCGCACCGCATCGTGGACGTTGAGCAGGCCATAGCCGAACACATCACTGAAATGCATGCCGCCGCCATTGTGGTGATCAGCCGCATTGTATTGCCAGCCATCGCCGAACCTGGCGTCATCACCAAGGCCTTCGCGGCGGGCGGAAAGTGCAAGGATTTCCTGCACATCGCGGTATCCAAGCTCGGGATTGGCTTCTAGCATGAGCGCGATGGCCGCGCTTACCATGGGCGCGGAAAACGAGGTTCCGGTGGAGTAATCGAAGCGCCCGTTCACGCCGGTTGTGAAAATATCGCGGCCCGCAGCAGACAGGAGCACGTTGGCACCGATGCTGCTGAAGCCCGAGGAAGAGCCGTCCTTCTCCACCGAGCCGACCGCGATCGTGTAGGGCGAGTTCTGGAAATTGTTGTAATTGGAGGAGCTGGTCGAGCCATCATTGCCTGCCGAGAAGACGATATTCGTTCCCAGCCCGCCGCGCCCTTCGGCGACCGCCT
>DAIQNS010000013.1:5852-18096 GCA_036788315.1 Alteraurantiacibacter sp.
CCGCGTCGCCGCCAGGCCGCGCCGCCGCCAGGCCGCGCCGCTGCCAGGCCGCGCCCTTCGGCGACCGCCTTTTCGAGCGATGCCTCATATTCCTTGTACTTGCGAAAACGGTCAGCGAACGGATTGACGAACTTCCAGCTGTTGTTGGCCACATCGACATCGACAAGCCGTTCGAGCGCGGCGCCCACCTGGTCGAGCGCATTGGCTGCGCTGTAATTGATGCCCAGTCCGACAATTGTCGCGCCGTGCGCTGCACCCACCGTGCCGTAGGCATTATTGGCCTCAGCCGCGATTACGCCTGCGACTGCAGTGCCGTGGAAATAGGGCAGCTTGAGCGGGTCAATCACAACATCGGCAGTATTCTGATCGAAATTGTAGTCGAGCTCTGTATCGTAGGCGTGCGCGAGATCGCGATGGCGGAAATCTATCTGCGAATCGACAATGCCGATTTTGATTCCGGCTCCGGAATAATCATCCCACACGCGGTAGATGTCGATGCTGAGGTCGGAATATTCGGTGCTATCGTAATACCACTGATGCCGCTCCCATTTGTCGTCGTAATAGCGATGTGCCTTGAGCTGCGCATCAGGGGTAATGGGATCGAAACCATGCGTGGCTGCGGCAATAGTGCTCATGACGTCCGAATGCTCCGGTTTGAGGCCGCAACGCTTTGCGCGGACCTCCAGTGACCAGAGGGAATTCGGATATTTCCCCTAATTTGAAGTTAATCGAACAGAGATGATTGGTAAACGCGCATTTAACCCAGATGGGCCGCGCACCGCGCCGCGCGGGCGCTGTCAGGCCGGCTGGGCACTGATGCGGGCATAGAGGCGACCCACATCGGCGCGCGCTTCGGCAAGGACTGCACTGCGCCCGGGATCGAAGGCATCACGCGTGCAGCGTTCGAGCAGCTGCGCCGCCGCTGCCTTGCCACCTGTTTGCGTCGTCTTGCACAGCGCGCCCTCGCGCTGGACCGATTGCACGAAGGAATCGAGTTTGGGATCCCAGGAAAGTGCGAGAAACGGCACGCCAAGCGAATAGGCGGCAATGATCGCGTGCATGCGGAAGGCGACCACGGCCTTGAGTCCGGCGATGATCGCAACAAGGTCAGCAGGTGTCCTGCAATCGGGAAAACTGACCCGCTCTGGCCCGGCAAGCGCGAGCAGCTCGGGCGCAATTTCGGAACGGAATGCGCGGTCTTCGGGGCTGCCGTTGACGAACACGCAAAGGTCATTGCCGCGCGCGAGCAATTCACGCGCAAGATCGACATACCAGTCGCGCAGCGCCTGCTCGCCCGGCGCATCGGCACTGTGGTATCTGACCGCGATCTGGCTGGTGATGTTGAGGCCCACGCGCGGAGGCTCTTGCGGCATTTGCGCGATTTGCGGCGCATAGACTTCACTCGCCAGCAAGCCGGGGTCGCGAACCACTTCGGATGGCAGGTCATGCGGCTCGCCGAACATCGCGTCCCAAATCTCGCGTGAGCGCTCATCGCGCAGGAACACCGCCTTTACTGCGCCTGTGTCCAGAGCTTCATGCAGCAACGCCTTGCCGCGCTCGCTCCAGCCTGAAGATACCCCGCAGCCATAAATAAACACCGGCACATTGGCAGCGGCGCAGGTGCGGATTGCCAGCGCCAGCTTGGTGGGAAAATTGAGATCAAGATCGGCGAGCAAATTTCCGCCGCCGATTACCGCGCAGTCAGCGCCTTCGAGGCCCGCTGCGTAATGCGGCCCCCAGCGGCGTTCGCTTTCGAGCCACAAGGGCAGGCGCACTGCGAGCGGGCGCAAGGCGCCGGGCATGGCTTCGAGCACGCGCAATTTGAGCGAGCGGTTGGCCGTGTCCATCGCGTAGCCGCTGCGCGCGGCAAGATCGATTGAATGGCTGGTCGGCGCAGCGCCATGGTCGATCAGCGCCTGCTCGAGGCATTCCGACAAGAGGCCGTCGCCAAGATTGGGACTGAATTTTACATTGTAAAGCCGGATTTCAGGATGAGAAATCATGGTGATGCCTGTTGCGCGGGACTGTCCGCAATTGTCTCGCTGGCGCTCTGGCAAGCAATGCCGTGGCTGTCGAGCACCTTTCCTACCTGCCGGATGACACCTGTCGAAGTCGGCAGATATTCGAACAGGCCCTGCCTGCCTGCCAGAATGACATTTGTCTCACGGACGCGCGCCAGTCTTTCCACAATCAGCTTGTTGCTGCCCTTGAGGTAAAGCGGATAGACCGCATCCGAAAAACTTTCGCCTTCGAGACGCAGATCGCTGGCAAGCCCGCGCGCGGCCATATGCGCGGCGAAATCAGCGAAGCTTGCGGTGGGATCGTGCTTTCCGCCGCGCGGTATCGTCACTTCCACCGCGAAATACTCGCGCTCGTCTGGCGTCATCCCATAAATGCGCGAATAGACCGTCGCCCGTTTCCACAAGCCGGCGGCATCGAAATTGAACAAGACATTGCCCGTCGTGGGCGACAGCTTGCCTGCCGATACAAATAGGGTGGTCATGTCGAGCGCGATGAGGCCGCTCGATTCGCCGAACAACGCTTGATAGGTGGATTCGATGGGTATCGTGCTGACAACGCAATCGAATTGCTGGCGTCCGCGCGATGTGACGATCGCGAAAGCGCGGCCGGAAGCAGGTGTAGGCGGGATGATGGCCTCGAGCGTGCTCTCGAATTCAAAGCGGACCCCGTCGCGCTCGAGCGATTGGCGCAGCGGATCGAACAGCGCGGCGAAGCCTTCCTGCGGGCGCACATGCAGCGGGCGCCGGGCGCCTTCGCGCTTCGCTTCCCCTGAGGGCAGCAGAGTTTGCCAGGCCGCGCGCGCAATATGCGCAAACCGCGTCGACTTCTCGATGAAGCCCATGCGGTGGAAGAAGAAATCCTCGTCGATCAACGCTGGATCGAGATGATGGAAACGCGTGATGTAACTGCGCAGGCCCGTGCCCTTGTAAAAGGTCGTGCCCAGCCGCCGCCGCGCAATCGCATCGAGCGAGCCATCGCGCTGCACGAGGAGGCGCGAAGCAGCCATGTCGGCTGCGCCCAGCGCCGAGCGCCAGAGCGATTGCCGCAGGAGATCGCGCGGCTCGATCGGGTAGTGCAGCAACTTGCCATCATGGCTGATCCGCCGCTGCTTACGCAAGACCTGGGGGCATGCCGCGCGCGCGAGGGGGGCAAGATCGAAAAGCAGCGCTCTGGGTTCGTAGAAAATGCTGCCGATATCGAACGTATAGGCGCCGATCTGACACGAGCGATGCGCGCCGCCGCAAATGGCGCTGCGTTCGACAATCGTCACCGCGTAACCGGCATCGACGAGCCGCCGCGCGGCATACATGCCGGCAATGCCCGCGCCGAGAACGCAGGCCGTGCCGGCTTCGGCGGGTGCTCGGCCGCCAGTGCCCTTCAGCGCCACGGCGTTCAGGAGAGTTCGCGCACGGCGAGGCCCGCACCGGAAAGCAGGGGCAGGAAATCCTCGCCATTGGCTACAGCAGCGATGAAGGGGTTGAGAACGCCGGCTTCCTTGAGCTGCTGCGCGGTTTCGTGTGCGCCTCCCCCTAGGACGAGATGGCGGCAATGGGGCCCGCGTTCGAAGCGGCTCCAGTGCATTTCGTCGGGGCCATCGCCATTGACCGTGACATATCGCGTCTCGCTGTTGAAATGGCCTTCGAGCGAGAGCACGCGCCATTCGCGAATGGCCGCGCGCGGCGCCGCCCAGCGCCTTTCCTCGGGCACAATCTCGGGATGGACCGAGAATTGCGGACAGAAAGCTATGGCATCGGAAACGGGCAGATACCGGGTGATCCAGATGGCGCCGAAGCCGCCCATGCTGTGGCCCAGCGTGACAATGCGTTTGCCTTCGACCAGCGGGCGCAAATGCCGCGTCAATTCCTCGGCGCTAAAATTATTGTACCAACTGCTGTTCTTGTCGGTCACGAAAATCGCGGCGAAATCGGGCAGGTCGGTGGAGCCGACGAATTCCTCTATTTTGATGCCGCCAAGGCCGTGGCGCATGCTGGTGAAGGATATGAAGAGGTTGGCCGAGGCCAGATCGCGGATTGAGGATATGGCAAGATCGGGCGTGTCGAGTATGCGTGTCAGTTCGCGCGATGCGATCGGATTGGGTCGCCATGCCCGCCCCGTTGCGAGTTTGAAGAGCCTTCTGGCCCGTCGTACGAATGTTGTGCCGCCGCTGAACCCCAACACGGTGTGCCGCCTCCGCTTGCTGTTCGCATTACCACTGGCAAGGTCGATCGCCCACAAAAAATGGTGGGGCCGCCTATAGGGCACCCCCACCATATTCAGATCAATTTTCCGCAAGCTTGCAGAAGAAGGCTTAGAGAAGCATCTCGCCGCCGCCGAGGCCCTGAAGAATGGCAAACTCGACACCGTCGTAAGATGCAACGAGATCAGTGCCATTATCGAAAAACGTCACGAGTTCGCTATCACCATCGGTGATCAGCAGCGTGTCTTCGCCGAAGACGAAATCGGTGATCTTGTCGATGCCGGTGAACATTGTGCTGAGCGAGAATGCGAAAGTATCTTCGCCCGCGCCGCCAGTCAGCGTATCCGAGCCGGCGTCGCCGCTCAGATAGTCGCGGCCCTGCCCGCCGATAAGTGTGTCATTGCCCTGACCGCCGAACAGAATGTCGTTGTTCAGGCCGCCGTTGAGGAGATCGTTTCCGCGACCGCCGAGCAGGATATCGTTGCCAGCATAGCCGAACAGGATATCATCGCCAGCGTTGCCAACAAGGAGGTCAGCACCGTTGGTGCCCTTAATGAAATCGTCTTCAATTGTTCCATTGACGGTAATCATATTTAGTTCCTTTGAAAATCGAGAGATGGATAAGGGACTTCCCGGGGGCTTCTGCGTCCTGATTTTCACGTATTCGTAAACGAGAATGCCGCAGATGCAACAAATTTTTCCGCAGTTGCACAATAAAACAAACAGGGCGACCGCGCGCGATATGCGGCGCCGCATATTGGTATGATTACTTATATCATGGCCTGATCGCGCACCGCAATCGCAAACTGGGACAAGGGCAAATTAAGCAAAGCCCTTAAGTATTCACAGAGCCACAGCCATGCTAAATATAGGAAAAACAAGCGATGTTTTCATGCCGTTTCAGTGACATCGCGGCACGCCCCGTGGAGGGCGGGAGGAGAAATGTTCTTCGGCGTTAAACACTTTACAAGTTTCGCCCCGGTAAAACGCGCAGTGGAGACACGCTGGTTCGCGATGGTGGCAGGGCTGATGCTTTGTTCGCTCTTGGGGTCCAGCCCGGCCGCGGGGACGACAATGAAACTGAGTGCGCAAACACATTTCAGCCAGGGCTGGAATACCAAGCTTATTGATACGATCGCGAAACTGGGAATCGACGAGGTCCGCGATTCGGTGCCGTGGGGCAGGGTCGAGACCACTCCGGGCCGGTATGACTTCTCGCATTGGTCGGCCGGTTGGGTCGATCTTGCCATGGCCAAGGGCATTGCGGTCACGCTGGCCTTCAACCCGGTCAACAAGCTCCACGATGACGGCCATTCGATTTACACCGATGCCGGTCGTGCTGCCTTTGCCCAGTTCGTGGTGGCCGTGGTCAAGGAATATCCGGGCCTTGCGGCAATCGAAATCGGCAATGAGTATAATGGGAACAGTTTTGTCAAAGGGCCGATCGCCAGCGCGCCGATCAGCCAGCGCGACGAATATTATGCCAAGCTGCTCGACGCGGTCGACAAGGCGCTCGATCATGCCGGGCTTGAAGTAAAAGTGGTTGCCGCTTCGACCCATTCGATCCCGGTCGATTACATCGCCGATCTGGTGGGCAACGGCGTGCTGGAGGATTCGGACGGGATTTCGATCCATCCCTACACCACAGCGCCCGAGCAACTCGCCGACCAATTGGCGATCCTGCGCCAGGAAATCGGCGACAAACCGATTTATGTGACCGAGTTCGGCGACAATTTCGAAACGCTTGCCGAAGCTGCGCCTTATCTGGCCAAAATGGTCAGCACCATGGCTGCCGCCGGTGTCGAGTCCGCCAACTGGTATGCTTTTGCCAAGCAGAGCACGTTCAAGAACATGGAACTTTACGATCCCAAGAGCGGCCAGCTCACGCCGGCCGGGGTGACTTTCCAGATTTTCGACCGGATGCTCGAGGCTACCGACAAGGTCGAGAAGATCGGTATCGACGAGTATACCTATTTCTACAGCTTCGGCCCCAACGCCGCCGTGATCTGGGGCGAGCAGCGCTCTATTGCGCTTGATGAGGGCGTTTCTGCTTTCGATCTCGCGGGCAAGCGCATTACGGATCTCTTCAGCATCTCGCCCGATATGCCGATCATCCTGCGGTCCACTTCGCCGATCACCGCGGACAGCTTCACGCTTGGCGCAAGCACGATCCTCGCCGACAGCTTCCACGACTTCGACGCTTTCAACCAGGGCGGCGATCTGGCGCAGTTCGAGGGGCCGTGGTCCTATTTCGCCAAAGGCCACACTGGCCAGCTGACCGTGCTGGAAACCATGGGCGGCGGGCTTGCGGGCGGCGAAAGCTGGACGCCTTATCTTGGCACAAACTGGCTGCGCCCGTTCCACATCAGCGACGGCAAGGTCGTGCCGGCCGATTTCAATCCCGCACCCGGCCCGCAAGGCAAGTTTGCCACCGTGGAACGCTATACGGCGGACTACGATGGCACAGTGACCATCAAGGGTCATTGGGATGTCGCAGATAGCAGCAAGGATGGGGTGAAGCTGACGATCTTGCTCAACAACAAAATCATCTTCACCAAGACCATCTTCGATAAATCCAACGGGCATGTCTTCGATCTGGAATTGACCGGAATCAAACTGGCAACCGGTGACAAGCTCGATTTCGAAATCGATTCACGGGAGAATGCGACCGGCGATGTGACCGAGCGGCGCATTACCATTCATGCCGAGGGCGCGCTGCCCGGCGCCACCACCCCCGCCACCTCCACCTCCACCTCCGCCCCCTCCGGTCGCAGTGGTCCCGCCGCCGGTGCAAGCGCCTGCAGCAGCGGTGAACATCATCGATCACAGCTCCAAAAGAGCCGCGCTCAAGCTGGACGGGACAGCGGGGAATGACCGCATCCTTGGCGGAAGCGGGAACGACGTGATCCGCGGCAACGGCGGCAATGACGAGCTGATCGGTGGGCGCGGCAACGACCAGTTCTTTGTCGTAGGCGGTGATACGACCATCGACGGCGGCGAGGGCTTCGACAGGGTTTTCGTAACCGGGAACATCGGCTTCTCGCTTGATCTTGCGGCAGCGAGCATCGAGGCCGCTTCGGGCGGCAAAGGCAATGACCGCTTTGATGCCTCAGGGCTTTCAGACAAGGTCCGGATGACGGGCAATGGCGGCGATGACACGTTGATTGGCGGCCGGGGCGATGACCATCTCACCGGCGGCGATGGCGATGACATCTTGATCGGCGGCGATGGCAATGACATGCTTTATGGCGGCAAGGGCAACGATGTTCTCGAAGGCGGCGCGGGGGATGATTTCCTTGCCGGGCAGGGCGGCAACGATACTTTCCGCTTCAGCGGCGATTTCGGCAATGATGTGATCAAGGATTTTTCCCAGGGCGATCTCATCGATCTGCGCGGAATCGATGGCATTGACGATTTTTCCGATATCGCCATGAGCACCGTGGGCCGTGACACCTTGATCACTATCGGCAACGATTCAATCCTCCTCAAGAGTGTTCAGCCAGGATCGCTCGACGCGGGCGACTTCCTCATCTAGAAATCTTCTTCGTGATGCGCGGCCCTGCTATGCGCAGGCATCTGCGCGGCGGGGATGGCGGGCGCTCTCGGGGGTGGGTTGGATGATTGGGGGCGGTGGTTCGGGCCAAATGGAAGATCTCATTCGGGGTGCTGCTCTGCGCCCCAATCTGTTCGTGATCGGCGCTTCCAAGTCAGGATCGAGCGCGCTGCATGCCTATCTCGGAGCGCATCCGCAAATCGCCATGAGCCGCGTGAAGGAGCCGTGCTTCTTCGTCGATCAGGAGGAGCTGCGCGAAGCATGGCCGATCATCGCGCGGCAGGCCTGTTCGCATGATCTGGATGCCTATCTTGCCTTGTGGGAAGGGGGCGAGGACGCGCTCTATCGCGGCGAGGGAAGTGTCTATTATTCGCAGGCACCGCACCGCTCGGGCGTTGCCGCGCGTATCGCGGCTGCGTGCCCGGATGCACGCATCATCTATACTGTGCGCGAGCCGGTCGAGCGCGCGCTGGCGCATTACTGGCAGAGGTTCAAGGAATTGCAGGAACTTCGCCCGCCCGAAGAGGCCGTGCGCGAGGACGCCCTCTATCGTGACACCTCGGACTATGCTGCGCAAATCGAGGAATATCGGCGCCATTTTCCCGCAGCGCAGATCAAGATCGTGGTGGCCGAGGAATTACGCACCAAGCGGCGCGAGGTGCTGGCCGATGTGATCACCTGGCTCGGGCTTGAGCCTTTTGAATATGCCGATGCGCAGTTGACCGAAAGGCACCGCTCGCCGCCGACCAGCCGCCGCCAGCGCTTTGCCTTTGTGCGCCATGCTCGCAATTCCTGGGTCTGGGCGCAGCTGCGCAAGATCATGCCCTCCAGCTGGGTCGACGGCTTGCGCCAGGTTTCGACAAGCGACTTTGCCAAAGCCGAGGTCGATGTCGCGGCCGCTCGCGCTTATCTCGAAAGCGAACTGGCTCCGCGGCGCGCAGCCTTTGAAGCACTTCTGGGCCGAAAGATCGATATCTGGTATTCCAATTTGCCCACTAGCGACTAGTCACAGCAGATTGTCGATCGCGCTGCGCGGCCAAGCCGGTTTACGGCCGGCAAGTGATGGCCCAAGGAGCAACCAAGAGCATGGAATTCATTCCCATCGCCATCTTCTGGATGCTTGCCGTTCTGGCCATGCTGCGGCGCGGCCCGATGATCCTGTATCTGTTCTTCTGCAGCATTCCCATTGGCGCGATGGCGGTGATCCCCACCGAAATCACCGGCGGCCTTACTTTCACCGCGACGCCGATCGTTTCGCTCCTGCTCATCTGGAAAGCCTTCGCGAGGCGATCAGGCCTTGATGATCTGCTCACGATGGCGCTGCGGTTTGACCGGCTCGGGCTGCTTTTCCTGTTCTGGATCGTCGCCATGATCGCGACCATCTTCATGCCGCGCCTGTTCATGGGCGAAGTCATGATCATTCCAGTGCGCGGGATCCTTTCCGAACCGCGGCTGCTTGTGCCCACTGTCCAGAACCTGTCGCAGGCGGTGTATCTGACGATCTCGGTAATGACGGTTTTCGCCTTTGCGCAGATCATGCGCACCCGCGTTGATCGGCAGCATGCGCTCAAGGCGCTTTGTGCAGGAGCGGGCGTTGCCATTATCGCCGGCCTGCTCGATTACGCGACGGCTTTCCTGCCGATCGAGCCCATTCTCGCCACCATGCGCACCGCAAGCTATGCGCTTGCCACCAACGTCGAAGTGCTTGGCGCCAAACGCGTGGTGGGCCTGATGCCCGAGGCGTCGAGTTTTGGTGCGGTAGCGCTCGGTTTTCTCAGTTTCCTGTTCTTCTTCCGCCGCACGATCATCAATTCAAAGCTGCGCAATCTGGTCGCGCCGCTGCTGATCGCGGGCCTGTTCTTCATTTGCTGGCTTTCGACCTCCTCGGGCACTTACATGGGCTGCGCGATTCTCGTTCTGGTGGCGGCTGCGGAAAGCCTGCTGCGCGCCTTTTCGGGCGGAACGGTGGGCCGGTACAATCGGCAGGATCTGCTCGGAGAAGTGCTGGTGGTCATGGGGCTTGTCGCCATGGTCAGCGCTTTCATCATCCTTCGCCCCGCCATCATGGAACCCGTGTACGCGATGGTCGACAGGATGGTGCTGCAGAAAACCGGGTCGAGTTCATTTGCCGAACGCGGCATGTGGCGCAGCGTTGCGTTCGAGAGCTTGTGGACGACTTCGGGGCTTGGCGTGGGGCTTGGCGCGACGCGCTCCTCGAGCCATCTGGTCGCGATCTTCAGTTCGGCGGGCCTGCTGGGCGGTCTGCTTTACTGCGGGTTCATCGCGCGCACTTTGCTGCGCCGGACCAATCACATGGACCCCGAGGCGCAGATGATCATCTCGGCTTTCCGCTTTGCCTTCATTGCGCCATTTGCCGTGATGCTGCTGGTTTCGGACGCCGATTTCGGCCCGCTTTACGCCTTTGGCTTCGGGATTGTGACTGCTACTGCCATCGCCAACGCCAGGAAGCGGCAAAAGCGCAAGTTCAGCCATCGGCATCGGCTCAGCCTGTCGTAAACGGAGACAGCGCGCGGGCTGTGGCAAAGAAGCTTAGCCAGAAAGCTCGCGGCTGGTAAAGTTGGCGCAGACAGCCTATGCGCGTAGGGATACGGTTTCTCCCTCCGCCTGGCTCTGAGGCGGCGTGCTTTCGAGATCGTCACTCTATGTTTGGAATTTACAGGACGCTTCTCGCAATTCTTGTGGTGCTGCAACATCTTGTGCTGGCGCCGTTTGTCGGCTCTGCCGCGGTGGTCGCGTTTTTCGTGCTTTCGGGTTATCTCATGACCTATGTGATGCAGCGTAGTTATGGCTATGCGCCCGGCGGTATCGCTCGCTTCTGCACGAACCGGTTTCTGCGCCTGTTCCCTTCCTATTGGGCCTCACTCATCATTTGCGTGGCGACCATAATGTGGGTCGGCGCGGATGCGGCTCGGACGTTCAATCGTCCGATGGGTATTCCCGATGATCTTGGTGGCTGGCTGGCCAATCTCACGATGATCTATCCCGCCGCGATGCCCCCTGATTTCAAACCGCGCATTGCGCCTGCAACATGGGCGCTGACCATTGAACTGGTGTTCTACGCGCTGATTGCGCTTGGCATTTCGCGCAACCGGCTGCTGACCTGGATCTGGTTTGCCGCAGGCCTGAGCTGGCATATCTACGTGGTCGTGGCGCGCCTCGATTTCGCCTGGCAATACAGCTTCATAGGCGCAGGCGCCTTGCCCTTTGCGACTGGAGCACTGCTGTATCATCATGCCAAGGATCTCCTGCGCATTGTGCCGCAGACAAGGGCGCTTTTGGCAGTCGGCGTGCTTGGCGCGCTGGCCGCGCCGGCCCTTGTCGTTCTGGGCAGGGTAATGGACAGCAATGTGGCATTGCAGCTGGGCATTTACGGCAATCTTCTTGCGCATGCGTCTATCATCTGCGCGCTGGCGCGATTGCAGCCGGGGAAGTGGAAGAAGCTCGACGAGGTGGTGGGCGACTGGAGCTACCACATTTACATATTGCACTGGGCAACGGGGCTGCTGTGGGCGGTAGGCGTGCTGGGCATGGCCTCACCTGAGCGCAATCTGTCCGGCCTTGTTGTGGCCGGGCTCGCCACGCTGACCGCCATAGCGATAAGCTTGTTGCTCACCCGCTTCGTCGACGCGCCGATCAGGTCGCTGCGTGCCAAACTGCGCGGGACGGGCGATCTGGCGCGGATCGAGCCGCGCTAGCTCAAGCAAGCGCCGCGCAATAATGCGCGATGATCGCATCCGCCCAGCTTGCCTCGCTATTGCACAATTCGCCGTAACGTGCGTGCCCGGCCTCGGACATGGCGCGGACCGTATCATCATCGTGCGAGAGGCGCGCCAACGCGGCGGCGAAGGCATCGATATCGGTGGTGTCGAGCGCCAGACCGAAGCCTGCCTGCGCAATGCCCTGCGCCACCAGCGCGCGGTCGCTGACAATCGCCGGAACGCCCGAGCCGATCGCTTCCAGTGCGACCAGCCCGAAAGGTTCGGACCAGCGGCTCGGCATCACGGCAATGCGCGCCTGCGACAAGGCGCTGGCAACGCCCGCGCGGTCCTGTCGCCCGAGCAGCACCGCCTGCGGATTGACCTGGCGCACCGCATCCATTTCCGCCCCGTCGCCGACAAAGGTGATCGGCACGCCCGCTTTCGCAGCAGCGGCAGCGGCAAGGTCCGCGCCCTTTTCGGCTGAAATGCGGCCGATGAAGATCACCCCCTGATTGGCCTCTGCGCGGATGCGCTCCGCGAGC
The DNA here is from genome assembly GCA_036788315.1 of Alteraurantiacibacter sp. GTDB lineage: Bacteria > Pseudomonadota > Alphaproteobacteria > Sphingomonadales > Sphingomonadaceae > Alteraurantiacibacter. The sequence goes on from DAIQNS010000013.1 coordinate 17,886, forward strand.
GGTGGGGTGACCGGGTTGGGCACCGGGCACAACTTGCTCGCAGGCCAGCCTGCCAGTTCGAAATTGGGCTGTTGCCCGGGATGGATCATCAGCAGCCGATTGGCATTGGTGCCGCCCTGCATGACCTGCCGCCGCAAAGCCTCGCGGCCCGAGCGCCAGAGCTTCTGTGCGTAACCGGTCTTGTCGCACTGGCACGCAAGGCAATCGCGCG
>DAIQNS010000014.1:0-305 GCA_036788315.1 Alteraurantiacibacter sp.
CTTTGATTATTGCCGAGAAAGGCAGCTATGTCAGCTATCTGGAAGGCTGCACTGCGCCTATGCGCGATGAGAACCAGCTTCATGCGGCCGTGGTCGAGCTGGTCGCGATGGACGATGCAGAGATCAAATATTCAACCGTGCAGAACTGGTATCCCGGCAACGCCGAGGGCAAGGGCGGGATCTACAATTTCGTCACCAAGCGCGGGCTGTGTCAGGGCGCTCGCTCCAAGATCAGCTGGACGCAGGTCGAAACCGGCTCGGCGGTGACGTGGAAGTATCCTTCGTGCGTGCTGAACGGCGAGGAT